>JBFMAS010000045.1:0-3194 GCA_040755575.1 Thermodesulfobacteriota bacterium | reverse complement strand
CACCGGCTCGCCGCGCCGCAGCCGCGCCTCGACGGCGCGGCGTGCGCCCGCCGGGTCGCCCGCCTCCTCGAGCAGCGCCTCCGCGCGCTCGCACGCGCCGCCGTGCTTCGTTCCCTGCAGCGCGGCGAGGCCGGCGAGGACGAGCGCGTACGGCGTCGAGCCGGCCGAGGCGACGCAGCGCGCGGTGAAGCTCGAGGGATTGATGCCGTTGTCCGCGTACAGGACGAGCGCCGCGCGCAGCAGGAAGCGGTCGTCGGCGCTCGGCGCGGACCAGCCGCGCTGCAGGACGCGGGCGATCTCCTCGCGCGAGGGCCGTGCGCCGACCGCCGCAGCGGCGAGCACGCGCACGATGCGCGCGCCGGTCCGCTGCACGGACGCGGGACGGGTGTCGTACGCCGCCGGGTCGCGCGCGGCGAGCAGCGGCAGCAGCACCTCGAACGCCTCCAGGGGCGGCAGGCCCGCCGCGAGCCGGCACCACGACTTCCAGTCTTGCGCCGGCGGCTCGGCCGCGTCGTCGGGGAAGGGCGCGTCGAGGTCGCCCACCCAGAGCAGCGAGGCCACCTGCTCGATCGTGCAGCCGACGGCGAGGCTACAGACGTCCTTGCCTCGGTAGTACAGGCGCCCGTCGCGGATCACCGACAGCCGCGACGCGATGGCGGGCAGCCCCTGGTGCAGCGCCTCCTCGGCCGCACGCGTCGGGTCGCGACGCTGCTCCTTCCTCTGCTTGAGCAGCCAGACGTCCTCCGCGACGTACCAGCGCCGCCGCGTTCCGTCCGCGGCACGCGACCGCACGAGCCCGCGGCTCACGTAGGCGTACAGCGTCGCGAGGCTGACACCGAGCTCACGCGCCGCCTCCGCGGCCGTCAGGTGGCCCTGCATGAGCTCTCCGTGTGGCACACCTTGATTGATCCGTCAACGTTGATACTCGATTCAATCTTGACGCAATACGATCAATCTAGCATCCACGTCGACCATGGAGACCATCGCGCGAGGCCTGGCAGGCGTGATCGCGCTCGCGACCGGCATCAGCCGCGTCGACGGCGAGCGCGGCGAGCTGACGATCGGCGGCTTTCCCGTCGAGGAGCTGGCACCGCAGGCGACCTACGAGGAGGCGCTGTTCCTCCTCTGGCACGGCCGCCTGCCGACCGCACCCGAGAGCGACGACATGCACCACGCGCTCGCGTCGCGCCGCTGGCTGCCCGCCGCGACGCTGAACCTGCTCTGCGCCGCGGCGACGCGCCGCCTGTCGGTGATGGACGCGCTGCGCATGGGCGTCGACACGCTGCAGCTCGAGGGGCTGCCGCCGAGACCGGGCGATCGCGAGGGCAACCTGAGGCAGGCGCTCGGCGTCGTCGCCCGTGTCCCGACGATCGTCGCGACCTACGCACGGCTGAGCGCCGGACGGCCGCCCGTCGCACCCGACGCGCGGCTCCGCCACGCGGCGAGCTACCTGCACATGCTCACGGGCGAAGCGCCGGACACGGAGACGGCCCGCGCGCTCGAGACCTACCTCGTCACGGTGATCGATCACGGGCTGAGCGCTTCGACCTTCACGGCGCGGGTCGTCGTCAGCACGCGCTCCGACATCATCTCGGCGGTGGTCGGAGCGCTGGGTGCGTTCAAGGGTCCGCTGCACGGCGGCGCGCCGGGACCCGCACTCGACATGCTGTTCCGCATCCGCGAGCGTGCCGCCGCATCCGGGCGTCCGCTCGCGGAGGAGGCACGCGGCTGGGCGCGCGAGGCACTCGCGGCCGGCGAGCGTCTGATGGGCTTCGGACACCGCGTCTACGCGGTCCGCGACCCGCGCGCCGTGGTTCTCGCCGATGCCGCCCGCCGCCTGTTCGCGCGCGGCGGCGACGCGACCCTCCACGAGGACGCCCGCGTCGTCGAGAGGGCGATCCTCGAGGTGCTGCGCGAGCTCAAGCCCGGCCGGCGCGTCGAGACCAACGTCGAGTTCTACACGGCGCTGCTGCTGCACGGGGTCGGGCTCGCCCCCGAGCTCTTCACGCCCACCTTTGCCGTGTCCCGCGTCGGCGGCTGGGCGGCGCACGTCCTCGAGCAGATCGCCGACGACACGCTGATCCGCCCGAGCGCAGCCTACGTCGGGCGCGAGCACGCGCGCTGGCTGCCGCTCGCAGAGCGCACCGCGTAGCAGCCTCTACATTCGCTTTCTCTCACCCCCTTGCGGGCGACTTTGCTTCCCAGATGCACGGCCCTGCGCTATAAGTCGCCCCTTCGCGGCCGGGGGGAGGAGAGAGAGCATGAGGGAAAGGGCGCGCACGGTCTACTTCGGCATGGCGCTGGCCGCGGCGCTCCCCCTCGTCCACGTGCGCGCGGCGGGCGCCGCCGATGCTGCTGCGGCCCCACGCATCACGGCACGTGCCGCGGTCGTGCTCGACGCGACCACCGGCCGCGTGCTGTGGGAGCGCGACGCCAGCCGGCCGCTGCCGCCCGCGAGCACGACCAAGATCATGACGACGCTCCTCGCGCTCGAGAGCGGGAGGCTCGACCGTACCTTCGTCGTGAGCCGGCTCGCCGCCGCTCAGGTGCCGACGAAGCTGGGCTTGCGCCCGGGGCAGCGCGTGCAGCTCGAGGACCTGACGTATGCGCTGATGCTGAAGTCGGCGAACGACGCGTCGGTGGTGGTCGCGGAGGGTCTCGCCGGCAGCGTGGAGCAGTTCGCCGTGCTCATGAACGACCGTGCGCGCGAGATCGGCGCCGTCAATACGAGCTTTCACAACCCGCACGGGCTGCCCGACCAGGACCACCTGACGAGCGCGTACGACATGGCGCTGATCCTGCGTCACGCGCTCACGGTGCCGGGCTTCCGCGAGATCGCCGGCACGAGCGCGAAGGTCATCCAGGTCGAGGACAGCAAGATCCGGCCGATCTCGCTGCGCAGCAAGAACCGCCTCCTCTCGGGCTACTTCGTTCCGGTGCTCGGCAAGACGGGCTACACGCGCGCCGCCGGTCGCTGCTTCGCGGGTGCCGCGGAGCTGAACGGCCGCAAGGTCATCACGGTCGTGTTCGGCGCGAGCGACATGTGGGGCGACACGCAACGGCTGATGGAGTACGGGTTCTCCTCGTTCGAGGACACGGCTCCGACGGTGCAGGCGGCGCTCGAGAAGGCGCGCCGCGCGCGGACCACGACCGTCGCGCGCAAGTCCACCGGCAAGCGCCGGACGACGACCGTC
>JBFMAS010000044.1:0-5481 GCA_040755575.1 Thermodesulfobacteriota bacterium | reverse complement strand
GCTCCGCGGCGCCCGCGCGCCACGAGAGCGCGCGCTTCGACGTGCAGGTGGCGCGCGTCGGCTCCGCGGAGCCGCACGTCGGCGTGGTCGCGGCCGGCGGCGGGCCGATCGTCGGGCGCGCGGCCGTCGTCGAGCGCCTCGAGCGCGCGCTCGACCTGGCACGGGCAGGACGCCGCCAGATGGTGCTGCTCACCGGCCCGCCGGGCATCGGCAAGACGACGGTGGTCGACGCCTTCCTCGCGCGGGTCGCGGCGTGCGGCGAGGCGCTGATCGGACAGGGGCAGTCGGTCGAGCAGTACGGCTCGGGCGAAGCGTACCTGCCGGTGCTCGAGGCGTGGGGCAGGCTCTGCCGTGACGACGTCTCGCGGTCGCTGGTGCAGGAGCTGCAGCGGCGCGCGCCGAGCTGGCTCGCGCAGCTGCCGAGCGCCGGCGGCGGCGGCCGCAGCGGCGCGCCCGCGGACGCCGCCGGCGCGACGACGCGCGACCGCATGCTGCGCGAGATGGCCGAGCTGGTCGAGGCGGTGTCCGGCGATCGCCTCCTCGTGCTCGCGCTCGAGGACCTACACTGGAGCGACCACTCGACGCTCGACCTGGTGTCGTACCTCGCCGAGCGGCGCGAGCCGGCCCGCCTCCTCCTGCTCGGCACGTTCCGCCCCGAGGAGACGATGGACGGCAGCCACCCGCTGCGCGCGATCGCGCAGCGGCTGCGCGCGCGCGACCGCTGCGACGAGGTGCGGCTCGAGGCCCTGAGCGAGGCCGACATCGCGGAGTACCTCGCCGGGCGCTTTCCGGACGCGAGCGTCCCGCGCAGCCTCGCGCGCCTGCTGCACGCGCGCACCGAGGGCCACCCGCTGTTCGTGGTCAACGTGCTCGACTACCTGCTGCGCGAGGGTGCGGTCCGCGAGGAGGTCGGGCAGATCGTGTTCCGCGACACCGCGGACGCGCTGCCGGCCGGGCTCCCGGAGAGCCTGCGCCGCATGATCGATCGTCAAGTAGAGGCGCTCGACGAGGAGGACCGGCGCGTGGTCGAGGCGGCGAGCGTCGCGGGCGTCGACTTCTGCGTCGCGACCGTCGCCGCGGCGCTCGAGGAGGAGCCCGACGCGATCGAGGAGCGCTGCGAGGCGCTCGCCTGGCGCGGCCGCATGGTGCGCGGGCACGGCGTCGAGGAATGGCCGGACGGGACCGTGTCGGGCCGCTACCGCTTCCTGCACGCGCTCTACCAGGAGGCGCTCTACGGCCGGACGGCCGAGGCGCGGCGCGTCCGCACGCACAAGCGCATCGCGCTGCGCAAGGAGGCGGCGTTCGGCGAGCGCAGCGGCGAGATCGCCGGCGAGCTCGCCGCGCATTACGAGGCGGCGCGCGACGCGCAGCGCGCCGTCGCGCACCACGCGCGCGCCGGCGACAACGCGATCGCACGGCACGCCTCGCACGAGGCGGTCGATCACCTGTCGCGCGCGCTGGCGCTGCTGCCGCGCGTCCCGGGCACAGACCGCGAGCGCGCCGAGCTCGAGCTGTCGCTGCTCGTCAAGCTCGCGACGCCGCTCATGTCGACGCGCGGCTACGGCGCGCAGGAGGTCGAGCAGGTCTTCGAGCGGGCGCGTGTCCTGTCGAGCAACCTGCCGAGCGGTCCGCACCTCCTGCCGTTGCTGCGCGGCATGGTGTCGTTCCGCCACGTACGCGGACAGAATCGCATCGCCCGCGCGATCGGCGAGGAGCTGCTCGCGCTGTGCGCGACGAGCGACGACCGCGTCGCCGAGGTGCAGGCGCACTACGGCCAGGGCGCCCTGCTCTACGACCTCGTCGAGCTGCCGGCCGCGCGCCACCACCTCGAGCTGGCGCTCGGGCTGTACGACCCGGCGACGCACCCGGCGCACGTCTCGCGCTACGGCGGCTACGATCCCGGCGTCGCGTGCCGCTGCTGGCTCGCATGGGTCTCCTGGCTCGAGGGGCAGCCGGACACCGCCAGGCGGCTGGGCGAGGAGGCGATCGCGCTCGCGCACGAGCTCGGCCATCCGCTGACGCTCAACTTCGCGCACCTCGCGAGCGCGCTCGTGCACCTCTACCGCGGTGAGACCGACGAGGCCGAGGCGCAGCTCGACGCGGCGGAGACGATCTCGCGCCGCGAGGGCTTCGTCTACCAGGACGCGCTCGCGGCGCTGTCGCAGGGCTGGATCACGCTGGTGCGCGGCCGCGGCGAGGACGCCGTGCGCCAGCTCGAGGTCTCGCTCGCGCGTCTCGACGCGACCGGCGCCGGGCTCGCGCGCCCCGGCTTCCTGACGCTGCTCGCGTTCGCCAAGGCGCTCTGCGGGCGGCTCGACGAGGCGCTCGCGCACGTCGACGACGGGATCGCCGAGGCGACCCGCACCGAGCAGCCGCTGCACCTGATCGAGCTGCACCGCGCGAAGGGCGAGATGCTGTCGTGGTCGGGCGCGGAGGCCGCCGAGGTGGAGCGCTGGCTCACCACGGCCGTGGAGCTCGCCCGCGCGCTCGGCGCGCGGAGCCACGAGCTGCGCGCGGCGACGAGCGTCGCCCGCCTGTGGATCGCGCGTGGCGAGCGCGAGCGCGCGCAGGCCCTGGTCGCGCCGCTGGTCGCGTCCTTCAGCGAGGGACGGGCGACCCGCGACGTGCGCGACGCGGCGGCGCTGCTGGCCTGACGCTCCCGCCCCCCGGCCGGGGCCCGTCGAGGCCTCGTTCCCCGGCTGCAATCGCCCGGCGCCTTTGCGGCGTCTTCCTCCCGGGAGGCCGGCAAGCTGCCGGCGCCGCTACCCGGGCGCTGCCCGGAAGGAGGACGAGACATGGCCGGCTTGCCGGGAAGGATCGCTGCGTTCGTCTACGGGGTTGCGAGCTACGCGGTGTTCTTCGCGACCTTCCTCTATGCCATCGGCTTCGTCGGAAACTTCGGCGTGCCGAAGTCGATCGACTCGGGCGCCGAGATCCCGTTCGGGGCGGCGCTGCTGGTGAACCTCGCGCTGCTCGCGGTGTTTGCGCTGCAGCACAGCGTGATGGCGCGTCCGGGCTTCAAGCGCGTCTGGACGCGCCTCGTGCCGGAGCCCGTCGAGCGCAGCACCTACGTGCTGTTCTCGAGCCTCGCGCTGATCCTGCTCTTCTGGCTGTGGCAGCCGATGGGCGGCGTCCTATGGAACGTCGAGGGCGAGAGCGCACGCCTCGTGCTGCACGCGATCTGCGCCGCCGGCTGGCTGACGGTGCTGGTGAGCACCTTCCTGATCAACCACTTCGACCTGTTCGGGCTGCGTCAGGTGTGGCTCCACCTGCTCGGCCGGCCGTACGTCCCGCTCGCGTTCCGCACGCCGGGCCCGTACCGCGTCGTGCGGCATCCGCTCTACGTCGGCTGGCTGCTCGCGTTCTGGGCGACGCCGACGATGACCGTTGCGCACCTCGTGTTCGCGCTGCTCACGACCGGCTACATCCTCGCCGCGATCCAGCTCGAGGAGCGCGACCTCGTCGCCGCGCACGGCGAGTCCTACCGTCGCTATCGCGACCGCGTCCCGATGCTGATCCCCGGGCTGCGCCGCCGTGCGCAGCGTGCCGGGCTCGCGAGCACGATCGGAGCGCGCTCGTGATCCTGCGCTCGCTCGCCGGCAACTCGCAGCGCCTCGACGGCGGAGCGCTGTTCGGCAACTGCCCGCGCGCGCTCTGGGCGCGCTGGTGCGCGCCCGACGAGCTGAACCGCGTGGAGACCACGTGTCGCGCCCTGCTCGCCCGTGACCGCGGTCGGACCGTGCTGCTCGAGACCGGCATCGGCGCCTTCTTCGCCCCGAAGGAGCGACAGCGCTACGGCGTGCACGAGGAGGAGCACGTGCTGCTCGCGTCGCTCGCGCAGAGCGGGCTCGACGTCGAGGACGTCGACGTGATCGTGCTCTCGCACCTGCACTTCGACCACGCGGGCGGCCTGCTGCGCGCCTGGCGCGCGGACGAGCCGCCCGCCCTCGCCTTCCCGCGCGCGCACTACGTCGTCGGCCGCGAGGCGTGGGAGCGCGCCTGCCGCCCGCACCCGCGCGATCGCGCCTCGTTCATCCCCGGCCTGACGGACCTGCTGCGGGCCACGGGCCGCCTCGAGATCGTCGACGGCCCGCGCAGCGCGCTCCTCGGGGACGGCTTCGAGCTCGCGGTGTCGCACGGCCACACGCCGGGCATGCTTCTGACGCGCGTCGCGACGCCGCGCGGCGAGCTCACCTTCGCCGCCGACCTGATCCCGGGCCTGCCCTGGATGCGCGTCCCGATCACCATGGGCTACGACCGGCAGCCCGAGCTGGTGGTGGACGAGAAGCGCGCGCTCCTCGAGCGCACCTGCGCCGAGGACGGCTGGCTCTTCTTCACGCACGACCCGGAGGTCGCTGCGGTGCGGGTCGAGCGCGACGCGGAGGGCCGCTTCGTCGCCCGCGAGCGCCTCGACGCGCTCGCATGGGACGCGTGATACTGCGCTGCGCGTCGGTTGAATTCTCGTCGGGACGGTTGTAACGGTCCGGGACCTTACAACCTGGACCTGTCAAACGAGCCGGCCACGGCCGGTGGGGGAACCCGACGATGCCTGCATCCCCGATCCTGCTCCTGCTCCTCGCCCTGACCTCGATCGCCCTCGGACCGCGCCCGGCCGCCGCCGACCTGCCGCGCGACCTCGACGGCTACGTGCTGCTCGCCGAGGACATGCTCTTCCTCGGCTCGAACGGCGTCGTCGAGAGCGGCCACGTCGGCGTCAACCAGGCGCCGGGCATCTTCGCGAAGATCGGCGAGCGCACGCGCCTCGAGGACGGCTCGGCGCTGGCCGGCTCGCGCGTGCTGCTCGACGCAGCGAGCAGCGTCGGCGACGTCTTCGTGAACGACCTCGCGACGCAGCCGAGCAGCACGATCCGCGGCGCGGTGGAGACCTTCGGCACGACGCCGATCTTGCTGCACGACCCGCTGCCCGCGTTCGCGCCGAGCAAGGTCAAGGTCGACGTGCCGAGCGGCGGCTGGCTCGAGCTCGCGCCGGGAAGCTACGGCCGGGTGCAGGTCCGCAAGGCGGCGACGCTCGTCCTCTCCGGCGGCCTCTACGACGTCGACGACCTGAAGGTGCTGGACGACGCCAGCGTGCGGGCCGCGGGGCCGGTCGAGCTGCGCGTCGGACGCCGCCTGCGGCTGAACTCGCGCGTCTTCATCGGCCCGCTGCCCGGCTCGGGCCTGGGCTCGGGCGACATCCGCATCGTCACCGGCGCGCGGACGATCCGCGTCGGCCAGAGCTTCACCATGATCGGGCGGCTGTTCGCTCCGGTCGGCTGGTTCAACTCGCGCAACGCGCTGACCGTGTCGGGGCAGCTCGTCGCACGGCGCATCCAGCTCCACCCCGGCGCGACGCTGCGCCTCACCGCGGACGTCGGCCCGCCGCCGACGCCGGGCGCGACGCCCACGTCGTCGCCGGGCGCGACGCCGACACCCGCAACGACGCCGACGTCCGCCGCGACCCCGACGCCGACCGCGATCGCG
>JBFMAS010000043.1:0-2029 GCA_040755575.1 Thermodesulfobacteriota bacterium | reverse complement strand
CGCCGCGCCGCTCGTGCTGTCGCTCGCGCGCCGCGTCGTGACGTGGGGCGGCGGCGACGCCGACGTGCGGCGCGAGATGCGGCTCGAGACGAAGCGGCCGGTGCTCTGATGGCGCACCTCGCGACGCCCAGCGGCGCATCGATCGAGGGGCGCATCCGCGTCGCGGCGCTGCTCGTGCTGCTGGTCTTCGGCGGCTTCGTCGTGCGCCTGTTCCATCTCCAGATCGTCGAGGGCGAGGCGCTGCGCCAGCGCTCGCAGAAGAACTCGGTGCGCCACATCGACCTGGAGGCGCCGCGCGGCGAGGTCCTCGACCGCGAGGGCCGCGTGATCGCGACCTGGCGGCCTTCCCGCGCGCTGCGCGTGATCCCGAACGACCTCGCGGATCGCGCGCGCACCTTCGCCGCCCTCGGCCAGCTGCTCGGCACCTCGGGCGCCGACCTCGACCGGCGCGCGGGGCCGTCGACGGGCCTCGCCCGCTTCCGGCCCGTCACGCTCGTGGAGGACCTCGACTGGAACCGCCTCGCGCGCGTCGAGTCGCACGGCTACGCGCTGCCCGGCGTCGAGACCTTCGAGCAGCCGCGCCGCTTCTACCCCGGCGGCACGCTCGCCGCGCACTTGTTGGGGACGCTCGGCGAGATCCAGGCGTCGCAGCTCGCGCTGCCGCAGTGGGCCGGCTACCGGCAGGGCGACGTGATCGGGCAGACGGGGCTCGAGGCGCGCTACGAGGCGCACCTGCGCGGGCGCGTCGGGCGCCGCGACGTCGTGGTCGACGCGGCGGGCCGCGAGATCGAGAAGCAGCGCGAGCTGCCGCCCAGCCTGGGCGGGCGCGTCGTGCTCGCGCTCGACCGCGACCTGCAGGAGGAGGCGGAGCGCGGGTTCCGCGAGGTGCCCGAGGGCGAGCCGGAGCGGATGGGCGCCGCCGTGGCGATCGACGTGCGCACCGGCGACGTGCTCGCGCTGGCCTCGTTCCCCACCTACGACCCGAACGTGTTCTCGTCGCGGATCGACACCGACACCTGGCGCGCGCTCACCGGCGACGAGTGGAAGCCGCTGCGCAACCGCGCGATCCAGAACCACTACCCGCCCGGCTCGACGCACAAGGCCGTGATGGCGGCGGCCGCGCTCCAGGAGCGCGTGATCGACCGGAGCACGCGCGTCTACTGCCCGGGCCACTACTACTTCGGCGGCCGGCGCTTCGGCTGCTGGAAGAAGGAAGGGCACGGCAGCGTCGACGTGATCCAGGCGCTGCAGCGCTCGTGCGACGTGTTCTTCTACACGGTCGGCGTCCAGCTCGGCATCGACCGCATCGCGAAGCACGCGCACGGCTTCGGTCTCGGCGAGGTCACGGGCATCGACCTGCCAGGCGAGTCGAGCGGCATCGTGCCGAGCTCGGAGTGGAAGCTGCGCCGCTTCAAGGAGAAGTGGTACCCGGGCGAGACGGTCTCGGCGGCGATCGGCCAGAGCTACAACGTCTACACGCCGCTTCAGCTCGCGGTGTCTTACGCGGCGATCGCGAACGGCGGGCGCGTGGTGCGGCCGCGCCTCGTGCTGCGGCTCGAGGACCGCGACGGAGGTCTGGTCGAGCAGTTCGCGCCGGAGGTGCGGGAGACGTCGACGGTCTCGCCCGAGAACCTCGCGATCGTGCGCGAGGGGCTGACCGCGGTCGTCGAGGTCCCGGGCGGGACCGGCATGCGCGCGAAGGTTCCGGGCGTGCGGGTCGCCGGCAAGACGGGCACGGTGCAGGTCGTGAGCCTCGACCGCGTGCGCGGGCTTCGCGAGGACCAGATCCCGGTGCGCTTGCGCGACCACGCGTGGTTCGGCGCGTTCGCCCCGGCGGACGATCCCGAGATCGCCGTCGCCGTCTTCGTCGAGCACGGCCTGCACGGCAGCAGCGCCGCGGCGCCGATCGCGCAGCGCATCCTGGCGAAGTACTTCCAGAAGCGCGGCCTGAGTCCGCCGCCCGGCGCGGCGCCGCCGGCTGCGCGCCCGCCGCAGCGCGAGGCGCCGCTGCCCGTGCGCGTCCAGCAGG
>JBFMAS010000042.1:0-16743 GCA_040755575.1 Thermodesulfobacteriota bacterium | reverse complement strand
GTGCGGCGGCGCGATCAGGACGAGCGGCACGCCCGCGTCGCGCGTCGCGCGGCCGACGGTGCGCACGTTGTCCTCGAGCTGAGAGAGCGGGACGCGCGGTACGGTCGACGCGGCGGCCGGCGAGGCCGGCTCGAGCAGCTCCAGGGCGCGGTGCACGAGCGCGAGCCGGCGCAGCCGTCCGGCAAGTCTGCGCCGCTCCGTCAAGCGCTGCAGCTCGCCCGGCGGCGGG
Organism: Thermodesulfobacteriota bacterium; assembly: GCA_040755575.1. GTDB lineage: Bacteria > Desulfobacterota > Binatia > UBA12015 > UBA12015 > DATCMB01. Next base: position 16,514 of record JBFMAS010000042.1, on the reverse strand, counting down.
ATGCGCGCGGCGTCGTTGTGCCCCATCGGGCACCACACGAGCACGTCGGGCCGCAGCGGCAGCAGGTCGCGCACGACCTGCTCGCGGTTCTGCAGCGTCGTGTAGCCCGGCACGCCCGCGTCGATCACCTCGACGCGCGTGCGCTCGTCGCCCCGTGCCGCGAGCGCCGCCTGCAGGAGCCGCCCGAGGACGAACGGCCAGGCCTCGCCCTCCTCGACGCCGAGGCCGAAGGTCGAGCTGTCGCCGACGGCGACGACGCGCAGCGTGTCGGGCCTGCGCGCCGGCTCCACCTCGGGGCCGCGGTAGCCGAGCGAGTTGATCCGGTAGCGCCCGAGCAGCGTCGCGCCCGGCCGCAGGCGGTAGATCAGGCCGACGTCGGGAACGGCGACCTCGGCTTCGCCGCGCAGCTCGGCGTGCAGCTTGAACAGCGGCGGCGGCCCGAGGCCGACGAGGCGCAGAACGACCTCGAGCACGACCAGGGTACCGAGCAGGACCAGCAGCGCCGCTGCGAGTGGTGGCGCCACGCGACGAACGCGCTCGAGGGCGGGGCTCATCCGTTGGGGCGGCACCGTACGAGACCGATCCGCGGCGCGCGAGTCGACCGCGGCGTGTGCGCGCGAGCCTCCACGAGCGTGGCCTGCAGGTTGCCAGGAAGCGGCCGGTGTGCCGAAAGTGCCGCATCGCAGGCGGGCGCCGGGCGCCCGGGATTGGAGGCAGCGTGGGCATCACCTACCATCGCAACCAGTTCGTCGACGACGCCGCGGCTACCGTCAACGTACGGGCGAAGGCGCTGAACTACGGTCTCGGCTGCTTCGGCGGCATCCGCGCCTACTGGGACGACAAGCAGCGCGAGCTGTTCGTCTTCCGCCTCGAGGACCACGTTGCGCGCCTCCTCGAGTCGGCGCGCATCCTCGGGCTCGAGCCGCCCGCGTCTGCGGGCGAGGTCGCCGAGATCGTCCTCGAGGTGCTGCGCCGCAACGACGCGCGCACCGATCACTACGTGCGCCCGCTGATCTTCGTCGACTCGGACGAGCTGTCGCCGACGCTCACCGACGTGCCCGTGTCGCTGAGCGTCTACTGCCTGCCGCTCGGGCGCTACTTCAAGAGCGAGTCGATCCACGCGTGCGTGTCCTCGTGGCGCCGCGTCTCGGACAACGCGATCCCGGCGCGCGCCAAGCCGACCGGCGCGTACCTCAACTCGGCGCTCGCGCGCGCGGAGGCGAAGCGCAACGGCTTCGACGAGGCGATCGTGCTGACCGAAGCGGGCGAGGTGAGCGAGGCGAGCGCGGCGCACCTGCTGCTCGTGCGCCGCGGCGAGCTCGTGTCGCCGCCGTCGACGGCGGACAACCTCGAGGGCATCACGCGGCGCAGCATCCTCGAGCTCGCCGGCGCTCCGCCGCTCGGCCTGCCCGTCGTCGAGCGCACCATCTCGCGTACCGAGCTCTACGTCGCCGACGAGGTGTTCCTGTCCGGCACCGCGGCCGAGGTGACGCCGGTGGTGAGCATCGACCGCCGTCCGATCGGCGGCGGCAAGGTCGGTCCGGTGACGCGTGCGGTCGGCGAGCGCTTCCGCGCGGTCGCGCGCGGCGGGGACCCGAAGTACGCCTCGTGGCTGACGCCGGTCTGGCGCCCGCGCCGTCAGGCGGTCGCCTCGTGAGCTCGACGTCGACGCGGGCGGTCAGCCCTCGCCCGGCTCGGTGAGCCGCGAGGCGAGGGTCGCCGCGATCAGCACCTGCATCAGCTCGCGCTGGCTGCGCGTGCTGGTCTTCATCAGCAGGCGCTTGACGTGGGTGCGGGCGGTGTTGACCGTCACTGGTCGTCGCTACCAAACATCGAGTGGACGGTCGCGAGGCGCTCGCGCAAACCGTGCTCGACGATGCCTGCCACCTCGGCGCCCGTGATCGCGACCAGGCGGCGCAGCACCGACGACCACTCGTCGGGATCCACGCTGGCGGCGTAGATCGCATCGACGACGCCGAGCAGGTCGTTCTCCGTCGGCTTCGGATGTCGGCCGGCCATGAAACTGCCTCGCTGCGGACAATCACGCGTCTGCGGCCAAGTCAATGCAAAACCGGCGAGCTCCCTGCCGTCGACGTCGATCAGGCGGAGCTTTTGTCGGGAGCCACGCGATCGCTCCGCCGGATTCCGCGTCCTGCCCTGGTCGACGTGCGCGAGGAGGAACCGCCCGTGCGCCCGTGACGCGACCCTCGGGTTGACACCCGGCGGCGCCGGCCCGTAAGCAGGACGCGCCCGCCGGAGCAGCTCATGCCGACGAAGTATTTGCGAACAGACGACCTCGCGCTGCACTACGTGCACACGGGTCCGACGACGTTGCCCGACCGGCCGCCGGATCTCGCACGCGGCGCGTGCCTGGTCTTCCTGCACGGCGAGGGCGGCAGCGCGCCGCTGTGGTCGCGTCAGCTCGCGTACTTCGCGGCGGCGCACAGCCCCGTGGCGCTCGACCTGCCGGCGCACGGCCGCTCGAGCGGCCTCGACGGGCCCGCGTCGGTCGAAGCCGCCGCCGAGCACGTCGGCGGCTTCCTCGCGGGGATCTCGGCACCGCCCGCGGTACTGGTCGGACACGGCTTCGGCGGCCACGTCGCGCTCGCCGTCGCGGCGGCGCAGCCCGCGCGTGTGCGCGGCGTGGTGACGATCGGCACCGCGGCGCGCCCGACGATCCCCAACGACGCCGTCGACAAGCTGCGCCAGGTCGTGCAGGGCCGCCTCGGACAGCAGTTCGACACGCCGTATTTCGGCAACGCCCCCGACATGGCGGTCATGCGCGAGCTCTGGGGCGAGATGGTGAAGACGGATCCGAAGGTGCGGCTGTCGGACATGCTCGCCTATCGCGCGTCGCGGGTCGCCGAGCGGCTCGGCGGCGTCGCGCGGCCCGTGCTGGTGCTGGTCGGGGAGGCGGACAAGCTCTGCGCGCGCGCCGGCGCGGAAGAGCTCGCGAAGGCGCTGTCCGACGCGCGCTTCGCCGCCATCCCCGACGCAGGACACGTCGCGCACCTCGAGAAGGCCGACGAGGTGAACGGTCGGATCGAGCGCTTCGTCGCGGAGCTCGCGGCATGAGCCTCAGGAACGAGATCGCGATCGTCGGCGCGTACGAGCACCCGCGCCGCTGGGCGCCGGACAAGACCGCCTACCAGATCGCCGCGGAGTCGGCGCGCGGCGCCCTCGAGGACGCCGGGCTGACGATCCACGACGTCGACGGCTACGCGACCTCGGGCGTCGGGCCGATCGGCGTGCTGTCGATGTGCCACCACCTGAACCTCCGGCCCGACTGGATCGACTCGACGGCGATCGGCGGCTCGTCGTTCGTCGCGCAGGTGGCGTACGCCGGCGCCGCGATCCGCGCGGGGCTGTGCCGCACGGTGCTGATCACCTACGGCAGCACCGCCGCGTCCGAGCGCTTCGCGATCGGCACCGGCGGCGGCTTCTCGACCGATCCCCCGGACAGCTTCGACGTCCCCTACGGCCCGACGATCGTCGGCGCGTACGGCATGGTCGCGCAGCGCCACATGCACGAGTACGGCACGACGAGCGAGCAGCTCGCGGAGATCGCGGTCACCATGCGGCGGCACGCGTCGCTCAACCCGCACGCCAAGTACCGCGAGCCGATCACGGTCGAGGACGTGCTCGCGTCGCGCATGATCTCCTCGCCGCTGCACCTGCTCGACTGCTGCGTGATCTCCGACGGCGGCGGCGCGCTGGTGGTGACCTCGGCCGAGCGCGCGCGCGATCTGCAGAAGCGGCCGGTGCACGTCCTCGGCGCCGGCGTCGCGAACCGGCACAACGGTATCGGGCAGCGCGACATCCTCGACATCGCGGCGCGGCAGTCCGGTGCCAAGGCGTTCGAGCGCGCCGGCGTCAAGCACTCCGACGTCGACCTGTGCATGATCTACGACTCGTTCACCATCACGGTGCTGTCGACCCTCGAGAACCTCGGCTTCTGCAAGCTCGGCGAGGGCGGCGCGTTCGTCGAGAGCGGCCGCATCGGCCTCGGCGGCGAGCTGCCGGTGAACCTGGACGGCGGCGGCCTGTCGTCGAGCCACCCCGGCATGCGCGGCATCTTCCTGGTCATCGAGGCGGTGCGGCAGCTCCGGGGCGAGGCCGGACCGCGGCAGGTCGAGGACGCGCAGGTCGCTCTCTGCCACGGCACCGGCGGCTGGCTCGGCATCAAGCACAGCGGCGCGACGCTGATCCTGGGAGCGGGGTAGCAAGACGGTGGCGGAGAAATCGTACAAGAAGCCGATTCCCCGGATCGACGAGGAGTCGAAGGGCTTCTGGGAGGCGTGCCGGCGCCACGAGCTCGTCCTGCAGCGCTGCGTCGCCTGCGGCACGCTGCGCTACTACCCGCGCGCCGTGTGCCCCGAGTGCCTGTCGAGCGACACGCGCTGGGAGCGCATGAGCGGCCGCGGCACGGTGTACACCTTCACCGTCACCCATCAGAACCAGGCGCCCGGCTTCCGGGAAGAGTTGCCTTACGTGCTCGCCTACGTGACACTGGACGAGGGCGTGCAGATGCTCACCAACGTCGTCGGCTGCCCGCCGGACCAGGTGAGGATCGGCATGCCGGTCGAGGTGACGTTCGAGGACGTGAGCGAGGAGATCGCGATCCCGCGCTTCAAGCCGCTCGAGAGCAAGTAGAAAAGGCGGGTGACCGGGCTCCGGCGCCCAGCCGAGGAAGTGACGTGATCCTAGATTTGCACCTTCACTCGGAGGCCAGCGACGACAGCCGCGCGCCCGTCGAGGCCTACCTCAAGATCCTCATGCGCAAGCGCCAGGAGCGCCCGCTCGACGGCTTCGTCCTCACCGAGCACCGCAAGTTCGACCCGCACGCCGACTATCGCGACCTCGAGGACCGCTACGGGCTGCGCATCCTGCGCGGCGCCGAGGTCGAGACCGAGTACGGCCACGTGCTGATCTACGGCGTCAACGCCGACATCCTGCGCCGCTTCGACTTCGCGAACGTCCGCCTGCCCGCGCAGGAGGTGATCACCGAGGTGGCGCGCATGGGCGGCATCGCGGCGCCGTGCCATCCGGGGCGGGTCAACGTCGGGCTGTGCGCGCACTACGAGACCAAGCCGCCGCTCGAGGGCGTGATCGCCGTCGAGGCGCTGAACGGCGGCAGCAAGGCGGCCGAGAACGACCGCGTCAAGGACCTGATGGCGCAGCACGGCTACCACGGCTTCGGCGGCAGCGACTCGCACCTGGTCAGCTTCATCGGCATCTGCGCGACCGAGTTCGACGAGCACATCGCCGACGAGGAGGACCTGGTCGAGGCGCTCAAGCGCGGCAGCTACCGCGCGGTCGACTTTCGCCAGCGCCCGGCCGCCGCGAGCGACGCGGCGGGAGCCGCGGGCTGATCCGCCGAGCCGGCGTCGCAGGGCTCAGCCGCGGTCGAGGAGGGTCGGGTTCAGGACCTCGGGCGGCCCGGGCTCGACGTCGCGCGACTCCTGCCCCGCGCCTTCTCTCTTGCCGGCGATCGAGCTCACCGGGCAGCCGGTGAGACCGAGGCTCGTCATAAGGAGCAGGACTCCGACCAGGCGATCGTACGCCACCCGGCGGCGCGAGCTGCGATCCTGCACGGGCTAGGCATAACCGGAGGCTTTACGATCGGCAATTCAAGCGGCATGAGGAGGGGACCCTTGCGCATCCCCGTGTCGAGCCTCGTCCCCGCAGTGGTCGCCGCCGGGCTCCTTGCGTGGGTCGCCCATCCGCTGCTGCGCGACGCCGTGCTGCGGCCGGAAGCGAGCGCAGCGCTGCGCGGGCGGGAGCGCGCGCACGAGCTCGGCTGCTTCGGCTGCCACGGGCCGGGCGGCCGCGGCGGCGTCGGCAACCCGGGCAGCCGCCGCGAGACCATCCCCGGCTTCACCGGCAGCACGCTCATGATGTACGTCCACGACGAGGACGAGATCCGGCAGTACATCCTCGACGGGCGCCCCGACCGCCTGGCAGACGACCCGGACTACGAGGCCGAGCTGTCGGCGCAGGCGATCCGCATGCCGGCCTACCGCGACGTGCTCGAGCCGGGCGACCTCGAGCTGCTGCTGGCCTACATCCGCCTGGTGTCGGGGATGATCGAGCCTGGGACCGAGCCGGCGAGGGCCGGCGCCGAGGTCGCGGCACGGATGGGCTGCTTCGGCTGCCACGGTGCGCTCGGCATGGGCGGCGTCGACAACCCCGGCTCGCTGAAGGGCTACGTCCCGGGCTTCCACGGCGACGACTTCCACGAGCTCGTGCGCGACGACGACGAGCTGCGCGAGTGGATCCTCACGGGCAAGCTCGCTCGCATCGAGGAGCACTGGATCGGCGGCTGGTTCTCGCGCCGCCAGCTCATCCAGATGCCGGCGTACGAGAAGTTCCTCACGCGAGAGGAGGTCGACGCGCTGGTCGCGTTCGTGCGCTGGATCGCGTCCGGCCAGATGGCGAAGGAGAAGATGTCGTGACCGCCGCGCCGCGGCGTCACAAGAAGCCGTTCTCGCCGGTGCGCGCCTGGATGGAGTACCAGGGCGTGCGCGTGCTGCTCGCGAGCCTGCGCCGGCTGCCGCTCGAGCGCGCGAGCGATGCGATGGCGACGCTCGTCGGCGGCGGCGTGCTGGTCGCGCGGCGCTGGCGCGAGATCGGCCTCGACAACCTGCGGCGCGCCTTCCCGGAGCACGACGAAGCCTGGTGCCGCGCGACGCTGCGCGGCTCGTTCGAGAGCCTCGGCCGCTTCGCGGCGGAGGTCGCGTGGTTCGACGACCTGAGGCCGGGCAACATCCACGAGCGCGTCGGGTTCGCCGACGAGCAGTCGGAGCGGATCTGGAAGGAGCGCGTCACCGCCGGGCGCGCGATCGTCGCGACCGGGCACTTCGGCAACTGGGAGCTGTTCGCGCAGGCGCAGGGCCTGATGGGCCACCCGATCCACATCGTGCATCGCCCGCTGCGCAACCCGCGGCTCGACGACCTGCTGAACCAGGTCCGCTCTCGCGCCGGCACGGACGTCATCTACAAGCACGCGGCGGCGCGCGAGATCATCCGGCTCCTGCGCGGCAACGCGATGATCGCGATCCCGATCGACCAGCACGCGGCCGGCGCGCAGGGCATTCCGATCCCGTTCTTCGGCCGCCCCGCCGCCACCACCCCGGGCCCGGCCCGCCTCGCGCAGCTCACGCGCTCGCCGCTCGCGGTCGCGGTGCTGGTGCGTCGTGGCACGAGCGTCCGGCACGACATGCTGATCCGCCCGCCCATGGAGCCGCCGCCGCCGGGCAAGGGCGACGCCCCGCTGCGCGAGGTCATGACGCGCATCAATCTCGAATTCGAGGAGATCGTGCGCCGCCATCCCGAGCAGTGGCTGTGGATGCACCGCCGCTGGCGCCTGGATTGAGGCCGCCGCCGAGGCCGCTCGGCTCGGGCGCAGCGCCGGACGTGAGGCGAAGCGGCGACACCCCGGACGGCCGGGCTCGTCTTGCGACGCTCGCCCCCCGAGGGATATGACACCGCACCATGGCCGGATCCCGCAGCCGCCGCCGGAGGAAGCGCGCCGTGCAGGCTCGCGACGGCAAGCTCCCGGCGCCGCGGCCGGCGCCCGCGACCGTCGCCGGAAGGGACGCCGACCCCGCCGCCGTGCGCTCCGAGCTGCGCGCCGTGCGCAACGCGCTCGCGACGGCCGAGGAGAAGCTCGCCGACGCCGAAGCCCGGCGCACGCGCGCCGTGGCCCGGGCCACCGCGGCGCTGCGTCGCGAGAACGAGTCGCTCGAGGCGCAGCTCACGCTCCTCGTCCAGGAGGTGGGGCAGGTCAAGCACATCGTCGACCGGGTGCCGCGGCTCGAGGCCGAGCTGCGCGCGGGGGACGCGCTGCTCGCCGAGCGCGAGCACGCCTGGCAGGAGGAGCGCGCGCGCCTGCAGCAGGAGATCGCGCGCCTCGCGGGCTCCGTCCCGGCCCCGGTCACCACGCCGAAGGCGGCGCGCGCCGCCGCCGCGGCCGCCTCCGCTCCGGCCCTCGAGCCCGCCGGCTGACCGTCCCCCCGTCCCGCGAGCCCAGCCACGTGAAGTCCGCTCTCGACAAGGTCCGCGAGGCGCCCGGCTCGACGAAGGCGCGCATCCTCGCCGCCGCGCAGGAGGTGTTCGCGGCGAAGGGGTTCGAGGGCGCGTCGACGCGCGAGATCGCAGCCCGCGCCGAGGTCAACATCTCGAGCCTGCACTACCACTGGGAGTCGAAGGAGCGGCTCTACCTCGCGATCTTCGAGCGCATCTTCCAGCAGCTCGTCGACCTGCTGCGCGACGAGATCGTGATGCCCGCGTCGCCGGACGACGCCCGGGCGGTCGTCGAGCGTGCGATGGGGCTGACCTTCGACTTCTACGTCGAGAACCCGACCATCCCGAAGCTGCTGATGCGGCGGATGATGGAGTCGGACGCCGTCGAGCCGTCGGAGATGCGCGCGGCGCTCGCGCCGAACTGGAAGCAGTTCGCGGAGTGGACACGCAGCTTCACCGGCAACCTGCCCGAGAGGGACGTGTCGTTCTTCATGCTGACGGTGCAGTCGGTGCTGTTCGTGTCGATGCTCGACACGCCGTTCGTGTCGAACCTGCTGGGGGGCAGCATCCACGATCCGGCGGTGCGCGCGCGCGTGCGCAAGCAGCTCATCCAGCTCGTCGAGACCCTGCTCGGCCTCGACGGCGTTCACGGGGGAGGCAAGGGGGGCGGTCGAGAGTGAAGGCATTCCTCACCGCGTCGTTCGACGCGGCGAGCCTCGCACGGCTCGAGAAGCTGATGCCGGTCCACGTCGAGGACTGGCGCGTCACCAAGAACCTGTTCTTCGACGGTGCCCAGTTCGCGAAGCGGATCCGCGAGGAAGGCTGCGACGTCGTCATCGTCGAGGCCGACCTCGTGCACCGCGAGGTGCTCGACGCGGTCGACCTGAAGATGATCGGTGCGTGCCGCGGCGAGCCGGTCAACGTCGACATCGGGCTCGCGACCGAGAAGGGCATCCCGGTGTTCCACACGCCGGCGCGCAACGCGGACGCCGTCGCCGATCTCACCCTGTGCTTCATGCTGACGCTCGCGCGCCACGTGTACGACGCGATCTCGTTCGTCAAGGGCGGCGAGAACCGCTTCAGCGGCGCCGGCGACTTCCTCAAGATGTACGAGGCGATGACGGGCGTCGAGCTCTACGGCCGCACGGTCGGGCTGGTCGGCTTCGGCGCCATCGGGCAGCGCGTCGCGCGCCGCGTGCTCGCCTTCGGCGCGCGCGTGCTGGCCTACGATCCGTTCGTGCCGGACGCCGTGTTCGACGAGATCGGCGCGGGGCGCGGCGAGCTCGACGACGTGCTGCGCGCGGCCGACTTCCTGTCGATCCACGTGCCCGACGTCCCCCAGACCAAAAACATGCTCGGCGCGCGCGAGATCGGCCTCCTCAAGGAGGGAGCCTACTTCGTCAATACCGCGCGCGCGGCGGCGGTCGAGGAGGAGCCGCTCTACCAGGCGATCGCGACGAAGCGGATCCGGGCCGCGGCGATGGACGTCTTCTGGAGCGAGCCCGTGCAGCCCGACAACCGCTTCGTCCGGCTGCCGAACGTGCTCGCGACGCCGCACATCGGCGGCGCGACCTTCGACGTGATCGCGCATCAGGGCGAGATGATGTGCCAGTCGATCGAAGCCTATCTGCGCGGCGAGCGTCCTCCCTACATCGCGAACCCAGAGGTGCTGGCGACCGCTCGAAGCGTCTGACACCGATAGGCAAGCCGTGAAGATCGTGATGCTTGCCTCGGAGGCCGTGCCGTACGTCAAGACGGGCGGCCTCGGCGACGTGATGGGCGCTCTGCCCGCGGCGCTCGCGCGCGAGGGGCTCCAGGTGTCGCTCTTCCTGCCGCTCTACCGCGGCCTGCGCGAGCGCTTCGCGGCCGATCCGCGGGTCGCGCCGTTTTGCGTGCGCATGCACGACGGCGTCGAGCAGGCGGCGGTGCTGCGCGCGCTCGACGAGCCGCCCGGCGTGCGCGTCTTCGCCATCGCGGGCGACCGCTACTTCGACCGCCCGTACCTCTACGGCGAGCCCACCGGCGACTACGCCGACAACGCACGCCGCTTCGCCTACTTCTGCCGGGCGGCGCTGGCGGCGATCGACGCGCTCGCGCTCGCGCCCGACGTGATCCACTGCCACGACTGGCAGACGTCGCTCGTCCCGGTCTTCCTGCGCGCCGGCATCGCCGACGGCGACCCCGCGGCCGACGCGGCTCGTCGCCTCGGCAGCGCCGCGGTCGTGCTGACGCTGCACAACCTCGGCTACCAGGGCGTCTTCCCGGCGGCCGACTTCGCCGCGACCGGCCTGCCGCGCCGCCTGTTCGACGTCGAGGGGATCGAGTTCCACGGCCGCGTCAACCTGCTCAAGGGCGGCATTCGCTTCGCGGACCACGTGACGACCGTCAGCCCGGGCTACGCGCGCGAGATCCGCGCCGCAGAGCAGGGCGCCGGCCTCGAGGGCGTCCTGCTCGAGCGCGCGGGCGAGCTGACCGGCATCCTGAACGGCATCGACTACGACGTCTGGAACCCGGCCACCGACCCGCACCTGGTCGCGAGCTACTCGGTTGACGACCTGCACGGCAAGCGGCGCTGCAAGGCCGATCTGATCGTCGAGTGCGAGCTCGAGGGCGGCCTCGAGGCGCCGATCGTCGCGATGGTCTCGCGACTCGCGGCGCAGAAGGGCTTCGACATCCTGCTGCCGTCGCTGCCGCGCATGCTCGAGGGCGGGCTGCGCGTCGTCGCGCTCGGCAGCGGCGAGCCGCGCATCACCGCGGCGCTGCGCGACGTGGTCACGCGCTTCCCGGGCCGGATCGCGTTCCGCGAGACCTTCGACGAGGCGCTCGCGCACAAGATCCAGGCGGGCGCCGACATGCTGCTCATGCCGTCGCGCTACGAGCCGTGCGGCCTCAACCAGATGATGGCGCTGCGCTACGGCACGGTGCCGATCGTGCGTGCGACCGGCGGCCTCGTCGACACCGTGCTCGACATGGCGGCGGCGCCGCAGCAGGCGACCGGCTTCTGGTTCGAGGAGTACTCGAGCGAAGCGCTGGAGGACGCCGTCACGCGTGCGGTGGTCACGTATCGTCAATCGCAGGAGGCGTGGCGCGCGCTCATGCTGCGCGGCATGCGCAAGGACTTCTCCTGGACCCATTCCGCGGCGCGCTACGCCCACCTCTACCGCCGCGTGGTGCAGCGCACGCGCGAGGAGGCGAGCGCGGCGCCGCGCATCAAGTTCGGCACGGCCGGCTGGCGCGCCGAGCTCGCGGAGGGCTTCACCGTGCCGGCGCTGCGCGCGGTCAGCCAGGCGATCGCCGAGCACGTCCTCGAGTCCTCGACCCGGGCGCTGTCGCAGCAGGGCATCCTGGTCGCGCACGACACGCGCTTCCTCGGCGCGGAGTTCGCCGCCCAGGCGGCCGGCGTGCTGGCGGCGAACGACGTGCCGGTGCTGTGGAGCCGCGAGCCCCTGCCGATGCCGGCGGTGTCCTACGCCATCACGCGGCGCGACTACGCGGGCGGCCTCGACGTCACCGCGAGCAACAACCCCTACACCTGGAACGGCGTCAAGTTCTCGCCCGCGTGGGGCGGCCCGGCGCTGCCCGAGATCACCGCCGACATCGAAGCGCGCGCCAACGCCTGGCTCGCGCGCGGCCGCGTCATCGACGCGCTGCCGGAGCGGGACGCGCGGCAGATCGGCCTGTGGCGCGACGAGGACGCGGGGGAGCTCTACCGCGCGGGCGTCGCCCAGCAGATCGACGTCGCGGCCGTCCGCGCGAGCGGGCTGCGCGTCGCGGTCGACCTGCTGTGGGGAACGGGGCGCGGCTACCTCGACCGGCTGCTCTCGGAGTGGGGCGTGCTCGGCACGGTGCTGCACGCGGAGGCCGACCCGTACTTCGGCGGCGGCAGGCCCGAGCCCAACGAGGGGACCCTCGCCGCTCTCGCCCGCGCCGTCGCCTCCGGCCACGCGCTCGGCGTCGCGACCGACTGCGACGCCGACAGCTTCGGGGTGATCGACGTGGGCGGCGCGTTCGTGCCGCCGAACCACGTCATCGCGCTGCTGCTCGACTACCTGTGCGAGACCCGACCGCACCTGCCGCGCAAGGTGGGGCGCAGCGTCGCGACGAGCCACCTGGTCGACGCGGTCGCCGCCGCGCGCGGGGTCGAGGTGATCGAGACGCCGGTCGGCTTCAAGTTCCTCGGCGAGCTCCTGGCGCGCAGCGAGATCATGCTCGGCGGCGAGGAGTCGGGCGGGCTGTCGATCCTGGGCCACATCCCGGACAAGGACGGCATCCTCGCCTGCCTGCTGGTCGTCGAGATGGTGGCGCGGCGCCGCACGAGCCTGCGCGAGATGCTCGCGCGGCTCGTTCGCGAGGTCGGTGCGCGGGTGTCGCTGCGCCGCGACCTGAGCTTGACCGAGGAGGCGATGGAGCGCCTCGCGCAGCGCCTCGCCGATCCGCCGGACAGCGTCGGCGACCTCGACGTGCGCCGCGTCGTGACGCTCGACGGGGTGAAGCTGGTGCTCGACGGCGACCGCTGGGTGCTGCTGCGGCCGTCGGGCACCGAGCCGCTGGTCCGTCTCTACGCCGAGGCGCCGAGCGAGGGCGAGGCCCTGCTTCTGCTCGACGAGGCACAGGCGTACTTCGTCGGACGGTAGCGGCGCGCGACGTGCCCAGTCGCTCGCCATGCGCTCGACCGCGCTTCGGCCATCGGCCGGCTACTGATGGCAGCCGTCGGCGATCGGCCGGACCTCGACCCACCACCCCAGGTGCTCGCCGAGATGCGCGGCCGGGTGCAGTGCGGCCACGCGCACGGCGTCGCTCAGGTCCTCGGCTTCGATGACGAGGATGCTGCCGACCTGCTCCTTGGCCTCGGCGAAGGGACCGTCGGTGATGACGGTCTTGCCGCTTCGGGGCCGAAGGGTCGTGGTCTCCCACTCGAGGCTCTCGACGGACAGCACCCGACCCGTCTTGCGGAGCTCCTCGTCGTGCACCCGGCACTCGGCGACGAGGGCCTCGAACTCGGCCTTGGACAGGGCCTCCCTCCTCTTCCGGTCGCCATACGCCAGCAGCAGATACTTCATCGCGTCCTCCCTTTGGTCGTCGAACGGCTGGAGACGTGGCTAGTCGTCGGGAGGGCCCGAAATCGACGGCGGGGCCCGCCGAGGCCGCCGCTTGCCCGTGGCTCCCGAACGGAATAACGCTGCCTCGATGCGCGCGGCCACCCTCTGGACGATCGGGGCGCGCCCACGTCGACCCCGTCGGGTGCAGGGAGGGCCGCCGGCACCGCGATGATCGAGGTAGCGCATCTCACCAAGGAGTTCGGCGACTTCACCGCCGTCGAGGACGTGAGCTTCACGGTCGCGCCGGGCGAGTGCGTCGGCTTCCTGGGGCCGAACGGCGCCGGCAAGACGACGACGATGCGCGTCATCGCCGGCATCTTCCCGCCGACCCGCGGCGCCGTGCGGGTCGCGGGCCACGACGTGCAGCGCGAGCCGCGGGCGGCACGCCGCCTGGTCGGCTACTTCCCGGAGAACGCGCCGTTCTATCCCGAGATGAGCGTCGAGGGCTACCTGGCCTTCGTCGCGCGGGCCAAGCGCCTCGCGCGCGGCGCGCAGCGCGGCGAGATCGAGCGCGTGCTGCGCGCCTGCGGGCTCGGCGACGTGCGCCGGCGCCTCGTCGGCAAGCTCAGCAAGGGCTACCGGCAGCGGGTCGGCATCGCGCAGGCGCTGCTCGGCGATCCGCAGGTGCTGGTCCTCGACGAGGCGACCTCCGGGCTCGACCCGGAGCAGGTGACCGGGATCCGCGAGCTGGTGAAGAGCCTGCGCGGCCAGCGCACGATCGTCTTCTCGAGCCACATCCTCTCCGAGGTGAGCCAGGTCGCGCAGCGGGTGGTGATCATCAACCGTGGCCGCGTCGTCGCCGAGGACAGCCCGGAGGGGCTCGCACGGCGCATCGAGGGCGCCGTGCGCGTGTGGCTGCGCGCCGAGGGGCCCGCGCGCGAGGTGCGCGACACCATCGCCTCGGTGCCGGGCGTGCGCGACCTCGAGGACGGCGACGGCCGCTGGCGCTTCCACGCGCGCGACGAGTCCACGGTGCGCGACGTGTCGCGCGCGGTGACGGCGCGCGGCTTCCTGATTCTCGAATTGACGCGCGAGTCGCTGTCGCTCGAGGAGATCTTCCTGCGCCTCGTCCGCGTCGAGGAGCCGCGCGAGCGCGCCGAGAAGTCCGACGCCGCATGATCGCCGTGCTGCGCAAGGAGCTGGTGTCCTACTTCAGCTCGCTGCTCGCCTACGTGGTGATCACGCTGTTCCTCGGCGTGACGGGCTTCTACTTCTACTCGAACCTGTCCTTCTTCCTGCTGAGCGGCGGCTTCGACGTCGCGCGCGGGCTCTGGCAGTTCCAGCTCCACGACATGCGGCAGATCATGCTGACGCTGCTTCCGCTGCTCACCATGCGGCTGTTCGCCGAGGAGCGCCGCCTCGGCACGCTCGAGCTGATGTGGACCTACCCGCTGCGCGACGTCGAGATCGTGCTCGGCAAGTACCTCGCCTCGATCGTCGTGCTGCTGCTCATGCTGCTGCCGACGCTGCTCTACCCGGCGCTGCTGCTGCCCGCGCACGCGCCGGTCGCGTTCGGGCCGCTGGCCGCGGGCTACGTTGGGCTGTTCCTGCTCGGCGCGGCGTTCCTCGCCTGCGGCATCCTGGTCTCGTCGCTCACCGACAGCCAGGTGCTCGCGGCGGCGGTGACCTTCACGGTCCTGCTGCTGTTCTGGATGATGACGTGGAACGAGTTCGCGGTCGGCGCGCCCGTGCTGTCCGTGCTCCAGCCGTTCTCGCTGTTCGACCGCTTCTACACCTTCTCGCGCGGCGGCATCGACACGCGCGACGTCACGTTCCTCGTCCTGTTCAGCATCGTCTTCCTGTCGTGGACCGTGCTCGCGCTCGGGTCGCGGCGCTGGCGGGGCGTGCGATGAGCGCATCGCGCGCGAGGCAGGGGCGCGCGTGAGCCGGCGTCTCGCGTACTGGACGGCGTTCCTGCTCTCGCTCGTCGCCGTCCTTGCCGTGGCGGTCGCGGTGCAGTCGTTCTCGGACCTGGCGAACCGCCGCTTCGACCTGACGCTGACGCGCCGGCTGTCGCTGTCGCCGTACTCGCGATCGGTGCTGGCCGAGGTGGAGTCGCCGCTGCGCATCGACCTCTACTACGAGCGCGGCGAGCGCCAGCGCTCGCGCGACCTGCTCGAGCTCGTCCGCGACAACTGCGCGCGGTGCAGCTACGAGCTGGTCGACCTCGACCGCAACCCCGGCCGCGCGAAGGAGCACCGCGTCGACCACTACGACCGCGCGGTGCTGCGCTACGAGGGGCGCGAGATCGTGACCTCGGCCGGCAACGAGGAGGCGCTGATCGGCGGCATCGCGCGCATCCTGCACGAGAAGCCGCGCGTGCTGTACTTCGTCACCGGTCACCGCGAGCGCGAGACGACGCCCGGCAAGGACGAGCACCTCGGGCGCGCGGCGCAGGTGCTCCGCACCGAGGGCTACGTCGTCCTGCCGCTCGGCCTGCTGCAGCTCCGCGATGTGCCGGCGGACGCGAGCGCAGTCGTCCTCGCGGGCCCCGAGCTCGACCTGGTCGAGAGCGAGCTCGGAGCGCTGTCGGCGTACCTCGAGCGCGGCGGCTCGGTGCTCGTGCTGGTCGACCCCGTGCGCCTGCCCCGGCTCGAGGCGTGGGTCGCGCGCTGGGGGCTCGAGCTCGGCGACGACGTCGTCATCGACCGCGCGAACCGCGTCTACGGCAGCGACGGCACCAACGTCGTCGTGCCCTACTACCGCGACCACGAGGCGACGCGGACCATGGACGTCCCCACGGTGCTGGGCCGTGCGCGCTCGGTGTCGATCGCGGGCGGCGGCGAGGACGACGGGACGGGCGGCGCGA
Source organism: Thermodesulfobacteriota bacterium (assembly GCA_040755575.1). Taxonomy (GTDB): domain Bacteria; phylum Desulfobacterota; class Binatia; order UBA12015; family UBA12015; genus DATCMB01. Next base: position 581 of record JBFMAS010000042.1, on the reverse strand, counting down.
CCATCGTCGCGCGCTCGGCGAACGAGAGCTTCGCCGCGCAGGACGCCTCGCGCACCCGGGCGGGCGAGGTGACGTTCGACGAGAGCCGCGACCGCGTCGGGCCGATCGGCGTGATGGGCGTCGCGGTCGTCGGCCGCGAGCCCGGCGAGGTCGGACGTCTCGCCGTGATCGGCGACGCCGATTTCGCGAGCGACGCCTTCCTCTCGCTGCTGGGCAACAAGGACCTGCTGGTCGGCACGATCGGCTGGCTCGTGCAGGAGCGCGCGCAGGGCGCGCGGCCGCAGATGCAGATGACCCAGCTCGGCCCGATGGCGGCCATGTACGTCTCGGACTCGCTCGCCCGGATCATCTTCGCGGTCGCGGTGATCGTCCAGCCCGCCCTGGTGCTGCTCGTCGGGATCGCGGTGGTCGTCGGCCGCCGGCGGCGTCGCTGAGGGTCGCGCTTGTCGCCCGGAAGGCAGAGCCTGGTCGCGCTCGCGGTGATCGCCGTCGCGCTCTGCGCGACGTCGATCGCCTGGCGGCTCGCGCCGCCGCCCCCGCCGCCTCCGTCGGCGGGGCTCGAGCCCGTGTTCGACTTCCCG
>JBFMAS010000041.1:0-2833 GCA_040755575.1 Thermodesulfobacteriota bacterium | reverse complement strand
GGCAACGCGGCGCACTTCGTCAACGACCCGCTGTGCCGGCGCTGGGTCGACGAGGACGGTCCGGCGATCGTGCTGCACACCAACCGCTTGCTCGAGCCCGAGGACGAGCCCGTCGGCGCCTGGGACGATGCAGGCGAGCCCGCGCCGACGCTGCTCGCGCTCCTGCGCGAGCTCGGCCGCATGTACCTGCCGTGGGTGAGCCGCGCGTGCGTCGACGGCGCCGCCGAGCTGACCTTCGCCGACGGCACGAGCGTGCGCATCCACGCGACCGACTTCCTGCGCGAGGCGCGCGGCGTGCTGCTCGCGCGCTACGTCGCGCTGCGCAGCCGCGAGCTCGACGCCGTGCTGGAGCGCGCGGGGCTGCTACGGTACTTCGCCGACCACGTCGGCCACGCGACCGCGGTGCCGGATCACACGGCCCCGCCGCGCCCGGCGCTGAACCGGCCCTTCCCGCCGGCTTGACGTTCGAGGAGAGCCGCCATGTGCCGCAACATCAAGACGCTGCACAACTTCGAGCCGCCCGCGACGGAGGAGGAGATCCGCGCCTCCGCGCTGCAGTTCGTGCGCAAGCTCGCCGGCACGACGCGTCCGTCGAAGGCGAACGAGGCCGCGTTCGCGCGCGCCGTCGACCGCGTGACCGACGCCGCCCGCGAGCTCCTCGACGCGCTGGTCACGACGGCGCCGCCGCGGAGCCGGGAGGACGAAGCAGCGCGCGCGCGTGCCCGAAGCGCCGCGCGCTTCGGCTCGCCGGCGGCGCAGGGGCGCTGAGCGGTCCGCGCCTCGCGCGTGCGACGGGCGCCGCGCGATCCGTGGTAGGCTCGTCGCTGGGGGAAGGGTATGGCCTGGTTCGAGGACTTCCGCGGCAAGTGCGTGATCGTCACCGGCGCTTCGAGCGGGATCGGGCGCGAGACGGCGCTCGCCTTCGGCAGCGTCGGCGCGCACGTCGTGCTGGTCGCGCGCCGGCGCGGCGCGCTCGACGCCGTCGCGGCGCAGATCCGCGAGGCGGGCGGCCAGGCGCTGGTCGCGCCCGCCGACGTGACGCACCAGCCCGCGGTCTACGACGTCATGCTCGACGCGCGCGACGCCTTCGGGCGCGTCGACCTGGTGGTGAACAACGCGGGCGTGCTGATCCCGTCCCCCGTCGAGAGCCTCGAGCCGGCCGATCTCGAGGCGATGCTCAAGGTGAACGTCTACGGCGCGCTGTTCGTCATGCAGGCGGCGGTGCGCCAGATGCGCGAGCAGGGCGGCGACGGGACGATCGTCAACGTCGCGTCGCTCGCCGGACGGCGCGGCGTGACGCCGCTCGGCGGCTACTGCGCGACCAAGTTCGCGCTCGTCGGGCTCACCGAGGCGCTGCGCACCGAGCTGCGCGACACCAGGATCCACGTCGGCCTCGTCCTGCCGGGCATCATCGAGACGCCGATGGCGCACGGCCCCGACCACGAGCTCGAGCAGCTGTGGCCCGCGCGGCTCAACATGCCGGCCTCCTGGGTGGTGTGGGCGATCTTCGCCGCGGCGCGCTTCCGCCTGGTCGAGATCTCGGTGCCGCCCGGCGCGGCGACGCTCGAGAAGCTCGGCGCGCTCGCGCCCGGCATCACGGACTCGATGGTCTACTGGGGAGCGCAGGCGTCGCAGTGGCTTTCGCGGCTGCTTCGTCGTAGCTGAGCCCGATGCAGCGCCTGCAGCCCGGACGGCTCCTCGTGCTCCTCGTGTGCGCGCTCGCGTGCGCGGGCTGCGTGTCGGTCGACTACGTCGGCAAGTCCTTTCCGCCGACGAGCAACGTCGACGTCTACCTGGCGGCCGCCGACGTGGGCCGCCCCTACCAGGTGATCGGCAACGCGAGCGCCCAGGTGGAGGCGATTCCGTTCACCAACCCGTCACAGCAGCTCCAGGAGAAGCTCCTCGCCGAGGCGCGCAGCCGCGGCGCCGACGGGATCATCCTGGGCTCCGTCGACAGCCGCGAGGTGACGTCGACGCAGCAGACCTTCGGCCAGGCGGACAGCAAGAAGAAGGGCAGCAAGAAGAAGACGCAGTACACCGAGACCACGACCACCAGCACGTCCGAGATCAAGAGCCTGCACGCGACCCTGATCAAGTACACGGCCCCCTGAGGAGCTCGCGCACGCCGCGGCGATCGCGCTCCGCCGCGGCGCGCTCGCTCACGAGCCTGCCCGGGGGCCCGCCCGCGAGCCGCGCGCGGTCGCCGCGCCGCCGTCCTGCGCGCCGTCGCGCAGCTCCCGGGTGGCGCGCACGACCTCGGGCCCGAGCCACTCGGCGACGCGCATCGCGCCTTCGGGCGAGAAGTGCACGCCGTCGTGGCGCAGGGCCGCGTCGAACTCGCCGTCCGGCCACTCGCGCAGCTCGCGCGCGAGGTCGACCACGCGCATGCGGTCGGGGTACGCACGCGCGACCTCGTGGATCAGCTCGTTCAGGCGGTCGATGCGCGCCGGCTCGGACGCCGCGATCTCCGCCTCGGTCGGCACGCCGCTCGGTCCCGAAGCGCGGATGTGCGGCGACGTGATCCAGACGACCGACGCTCCGGCCGCTCCGAGGGCTTCGACCGCGGCGACGATGGCGTCGCGCGTGGCGGCGTCGAGCACGGGGTCGCCGAGCGCGCGCGGCGGATCGCTCGCCGACAGCCGGCGGTTGCGCGCCTCCCAGGGGCCGACCAGGACCACCGCGACGTCGGTGTTGCCCTGGAGCGCGTCGTCCTTCCAGCGTCCGGGCATCTCGCGGCACTTCGCGTCTTCGCGCGACCAGCGTCCGTGCTTCTCCATCTCGCCGTAGGCGAAGAGCCCGCAGCCGAGCTGCATGTGCCCGCCGCCGGGTCGCA
>JBFMAS010000040.1:0-8555 GCA_040755575.1 Thermodesulfobacteriota bacterium | reverse complement strand
GGCGCTGCCCGGGTTCAGGTAGAGCACGCCGTCCCGCTCCTCGATCGCCGGCTTGTGCGAGTGGCCGCTGACCACCGCCGCGAAGCCCGCGGCGCGCGGGTCGAGGTCGAGCTCGTGCCGGTCGTGCAGCACCAGCACGCGCGCGGCGCCCAGCTCGAGCACCGCGCGCTCCGGAAGGCCGGCGGCCCACGGCCCGCGGTCGTTGTTGCCGCGGACGGCCGTGACCGGCGCGATGCGCGCGAGCGTGTCGAGCACGTCCGGCTTGCCGACGTCGCCGGCGTGGACGATCCGTGCGACGCCATCGAGCGCGACGAGGGCACCCGGCCGGACGAGCCCGTGCGTGTCGGAGATCACGCCGACCTGGAAGCTCGGCACCGCGCTGCCTCGTGCCATCCCGGCAGCGTAGGGCGCGGCGTCGCCTGCCGCATCCCGGGCCGCTTGGTTGACAAAGTCTCGACTTAGACTTAGTCTAATCAGCGATGGATCGACGGGTCATGGAGCTCCTCGAGAGCCGCGGCATCCAGCCCTCGGCGCAGCGCGTCGCGGTGGCGGAGTACGCGCTGCACGCGACCGACCATCCGTCCGCGGACGTCGTCTTCGCCCGGGTGCGCGAGGGCTTTCCCCTGGTCTCGCGCGCGACCGTCTACAACACGCTCAACCTGTTCGTCGACAAGGGCCTGCTGCGGCCGCTGGTGCTCGCCGAGGGCCGGGTGGTCTTCGACCCCAACGTCGCCCCGCACCATCACTTCATCGACGACGTCACCGGCGCCATCCACGACGTCCCGTGGGACGCGGTGTCGGTGAGCCGCCTCGAGCCGCCGCGCGAGTTCGAGGTGCGCGAGTACCAGGTGGTCATGCGTGGCCGCCATCGCGCGAAGAGGCGCCGCAAGGGCTGATCGGCTCTCCCGCGGCGTCCACGGACGGAGCTTCGCTCCGCCCGTGTCGATCGCATCGCAACGCAAACCCACGAGAGAAAGGAAAAAGAGAGAATGTTGACCGTTGGTGATCGTCTTCCCGACTTCAAGGTGCAGGCCGTCGTGTCGACCGAGAAGGGGAAGGAGTTCAAGGAGGTCTCGAGCAAGGGCCATCCGGGCAAGTGGCTGGTGCTGTTCTTCTGGCCGAAGGACTTCACCTTCGTCTGCCCGACCGAGATCGCCGAGTTCGGCCGCCGCGCGAAGGACTTCGCCGAGCGCGACGCGGTGATCCTCGGCGGCAGCACCGACAACGAGTACTCGCACCTCGCGTGGCGCAAGGCGCACCCGGACCTGAAGGACCTGCCTTTCCCGATGCTCCACCTGACGCCCAAGCTCGCGGACGAGCTCGGCGTCGTGCACCGCGATGCGGGCGTCGCGCTGCGCGCGACCTTCATCGCCGATCCGGACGGCGTGATCCGCTTCGTCTCGGTGAATGACCTGTCCGTCGGCCGCAACGTGAACGAGGTGCTCCGCACGCTCGACGCGCTGCAGACCGACGAGCTGTGTCCGTGCAACTGGGAGAAAGGTCAGCCGACGCTGGCGGCGTGAGGTGACCATGCAATCCCTGGAGTCGCTCCGCGAGTCGCTGCCCGACGCGGCTCGCGACCTGAAGATCGGCCTCCAGACGGTGCTCGGGGCGGAGTCGCTGACTCCGCCCCAGCGCTGGGGGGTGGCGCTGGCCGCCGCTTACGCGGCCCGCAACCCGGCCCTGCGCGACGCCGTCCTCGCGGACGCGCGCGCCGCGGGGGTCGACGAGGCCGTGCTCGACGACGCCCGTGCGGCCGCGCTGCTCATGGGCATGAGCAACGTCTTCTACCGCTCGAAGCACATGCTCGGCGAGGCGTACGAGAGGAAGCCCGCCCGCCTGCGCATGCAGCGCATCGCGCAGCCGAAGGGCGAGAAGGTCGACTTCGAGCTGATGTCGCTCGCCGTGAGCGCGATCAACGGCTGCGACGTCTGCCTCAACGCGCACGAGAAGACGGTGCGCGAGGGCGGCCTGCCCGACGACGCGGTGATCGACGCCGTGCGCATCGCGGCGGTGGTGCACGGCGTCGCGGTGGCGCTCGAGACGGCCGCGGACCCCGCCTGACGGAAGCCGGCCCGGACGTTCGAATACCGTTGACATTGTGATACCGGCGGTATCTAATCCGCCGCATGACGGTCGTTCGCCTCCGCCGCGACGAGCAGGTCGAGCGCAACCGGCGGCAGCTCCTCGCCGCCGCGCGGCAGGTGTTCCTCGAGCGCGGCTTCCACGCCGCGAGCCTCGACGCGATCGCGGAGGCGGCCGGGTTCTCGAAGGGCGTGGTCTACTCGCAGTTCGAGAGCAAGGCGGACCTCTTCCTCGCCCTGCTCGAGGAGCGCATCGAGGAGCGGGCGAGCCGCAACGAGGAGCTGGCCGCGCGCGCGAGCGGCTCCGCCGGCCTCGAGGAGCTGATCGAGCTCCAGGCGCAAGCCGCCGCGGCCGAGCCGGCCTGGGCGCTCCTGCTGCTCGAGTTTCGCCTTCACGCCGCCCGTGACCCGGCGCTCAACGAGCGCTACGTCCGCCTGCACGCGCGGACGATCGAGCGCCTCGCCACGACGCTCGACCGCATGCTCGCGCGCACGCCGGGCAGGACCGACGGCCCGCCCGAGACGATGGCGCTCTTCCTGCTCGCGCTCGGCAACGGGCTCGCGCTCGAGGACGCGGCGTCTCCGGGCGGCCTGCCGTCCGCAGAGATCCGGATGCTCGCCGCCCGTGCGCTGGGTGGCGATCCGCGCCCGGCGTGGCCCGCGGCGAGCTCCGAACGACGACGCACGGCCCCGCCGAGGCGGCCCGGACCGGGCCGCGGAAGGAGGACGTCATGACGACCTGTGGCTTCGGCGACTTTGCCGCCCTGCGGAATCGCGTGCAGGCGGAGATGATGCGGCGCCTGCCCGACCATCTCGCGCGCCTGCATCTCGACGCCGAGCAGATCGCCCGCCGCCAGCGCGACGGGCTGCGCAGCTTGCTCCGCCAGGCGATCGCTCGCTCGCCGTTCCATGCACGACGCCTGGCCGGCGTCGATCCCGAGCGCATCGACCTCACGGACCTGCCGCGGCTTCCGGTCATGACCAAGTCCGAGCTCATGCACGAGTTCGACGACGTGCTCACGGACCGCCGCCTGAGCCGCGCCCTCTGCGAGCGCGCGCTCGCGGCGACGCGCGACGAGCCGCGCCCGCTGTTCGGTGAGTACACCTGCCTCGCGTCGGGTGGCAGCTCGGGGCTGCGCGGCGTCTTCGTGCTCGACGCGGACGCGATGATCGAGTTCCTCTCCTCGCTCAACCGCCGCACGATGGAGCGGCTCGTCGCCCAGGGCGGGCCACCTCCGGGCGGGGTGCAGATCGCGCTCGTCGCCGCCGCGTCGGCGGTGCACGCGACCGGCTCCGCGCCGGCGTGGACCGCCGGCGGGGCGGTCCGCATCGTCGGCGTCCCCGTGACCTCGCCGTTCGACGCGATCGTCGCCCGGCTGGAAGAGCTGCGCCCCCAGGTGCTCTACGGCTACCCGAGCATGCTCGTCTGCCTCGCGCGCGAGCGTGCGGCGGGGCGGCTGCGCGTCGCGCCCGAAGCCATCGTCGCGACCAGCGAGACGCTGCTGCCCGAATGGCGCGCGACGATCGAGGAGGCCTTCGGCGTCCCGGTCTCCAACACCTTCGGCTCGAGCGAGGGGCTCGTCGGCGTGAGCGCGCCGGGGGATCCTGCGATCGAGTCAACACCGACGTCTGCATCGTCGAGCTGGTCGACGAGGCGGATCGTCCGGTGCCGGCCGGGGTGCCGTCGGCGAAGATCCTCGTCACCAACCTCGCGAACCGCGTCCAGCCGCTCGTTCGCTACGAGATCACGGACCGCTTCGTCCGCCTGCCGGACGCTCCGGATCACGGACACCTGCGCGCGATGGTCGAGGGGAGGAGCGACGACGTGCTGCGCTGGGGAGCCACCGAGGTGCATCCGCTCGTCGTCCGCGCCGTGATGGTCAAGGAGCCGTGCATCACCGACTACCAGGTGCAGCAGACGCCGCGCGGAGTGGACGTCGCCGTGCTCGCGAGCGCGCCGCTCGACGCCGACCACCTCCGGGCCGCCCTCGGCACCGCCCTTGCCGATGCCGGGTTGCGCGACGCCGACGTCGTCGTCCGCTCGGTCCCGGCGCTCGCGCGCCATCCGGAAACGGGCAAGGTGCGCCGCTTCATCCCGGTCTGATGCGCATCACGGCGCGGTCTAGGCGGGGACGCCGATCCCGATCACCTTCTTGTCGCGCAACGCCCGCAGCTCGTCGTCGGACAGGCCGAGCTCGGCGCGCAGCACGGCGCCGGTGTGCTCGCCGAGCGTCGGCCAGCGGCGCGGCGGACGCTCCGACGTCGCGGACAGCTTGATCGGATTGCCGACGACGAGCATCGGCTCGTCCGAGTCCGGGCGCGGGATGCGCAGCAGCATGTCGTGGCTCGCGACGTGCGGGTCCCGCAGCAGGTCCTCGGTCGTGTTGCACGGGCCGGCCGCGATCCCCTGCTCGGCGAGCGCGGTCGACGCCTCGAGCTTCGTGCGGCTCGCCGCCCACGCCTCGACCGCCGGCCGCACGACGTCGTCCATGTGCTCGCGCCAGCCGTCGCGCGTCGCAAAGCGCGGGTCCTCGAGCCACTCCGGGTGGCCGACCGAGCGCGCGAACTGCGCGAGCTGGTGCTCGCGCACCGCCTGCACGACGAACCAGCCGTCGCTCGCCCGGAAGCCGTCGAAGATGCCGGGCGTGCGGCGCTTGCCGCGCACGCCCATCGACCAGAAGTGCGGCACGATGTCGGCCATCGCGACCATCGCGTCGAACATTGCGACGTCGACGTGCTGGCCGCGCCCCGTGCGGTCGCGCTCGCGCAGCGCCGCGAGCAGCCCGATCGCGGCGAACAGCGACGAGCCGATGTCGCCGAGCGCGCCCGCCGGGCTCACCGCCGGCGGCGTGCCCTCCTCGCGACGGTACTCGTAGAAGCCGCCCATCGCCTCGGCGATCGGCGCGTACGCGGGCCACGAGCCGTACGGCGACGGCAGCAGGTTGCCGAAGCCGGACACCGAGACGTAGACCAGCCCCGGGTGCAGCGGCGCGAGGTCGCGGTAGCCGAGCCCCATGCGGTCCATCGTGCCGGGCTTGAAGTTCTCGCCGAGCACGTCGAAGCGCGGCACGAGGCGCTTCACCAGCTCGCGTCCCTCGGGGTGCTTGAGATCGATCGCGACGCTCTGCTTGTCGAGGTTGTTGCGCAGGTAGGTCGCCCCGACGCTGCGCCCGTCGACGTCCTTGACGGCCGGCAGCGCGCCGCGCCCCGAGTCGCCCGTCGCCGGGTGCTCGACCTTCACCACCTCCGCGCCCATGCGGGCGAGAAGCTGCGTCGCGAACGGCAGCGCCTGCATCTGCTCGATCGCGAGGATGCGCACGCCCGCGAGCGGGCCGGTCGTCTGGCTCGAATCCGTCATCTCGGCTCCTCCGTCCGTGGACTCCTAGCGTCGGCACGACGGTCGCGGCAACGGCGGCGTGTGTCGCGGCGCCGCGCCTCCTGCTGGTCGACGGCGAGGCGGCCAATGCCGGCATGGTCGGGACCTCGCCGGACGACGCGACGCTGCTCGTCGCGCCGCGCACCGCTGAGCGTCAGGCGGACTGCTGCTTGACGCGGCGCCAGCGGAAGGGCGCCGCGAGCTGCGCCAGATAGCCGGCCGGGAAGCGCGGCATGTCGGGGATGCCGATGTCGACCGGCGGCGCCACGTCGTGCGGCAGGTAGTAGGTGCCGAAGACGACGTCCCAGATCGTCAGGTTCGAGCCGTAGTTGGTGTTCGCCTCGTTGAGCTCGCGCGAATGGTGCCAGCGGTGCGGCTCGGCCATGCTGAACACCCGGTTCAGCGGTCCGAGGCGGGCGTCGACGTTCGAGTGCTGCAGCATGCCGAAGGTGCCGTCGAACAGCAGGAACAGCGCGAGCACGTCCTCGGGGCAGCCGAGCGCGATGAGCGGCACGTAGCCGACCGCGTAGAGCAGGCCGAGGTCGAGCGGGTGGAAGCGCGCCGCGTTCAGGAAGTAGAGGCGCGGCGCGCTGTGATGCACGGCGTGAAAGCGCCACAGCGCGTCGTGCTCGTGCTGCATCCGATGCAGCCAGTACTGCGGCAGCTCCGCGACGACGAGCGCGAGCGCGAGCTGCGCGACCTGCGGCCACCCGGTCGGCCACGGCGTCGGCCAGCGCTCGATGCCCGCGGCGGCGAGCCACCCGGCCAGCAGCACCGCGCCCGCGTCCAGCGCCGGGCGCACGAGCTGCGCGAGGGTCACCCCCGACACGGTGACGTGCGCGAGGTCGGTCGCGACGTCGCCGTGCGAGCGCAGCCACTGGTCCGTGTACGGCAGAAGGCGCTCGCTGGTCGCGATCGCGGCGACCGCGAGGAGCTCGAGGAGCAGCACGGTCGCGGACGCGCCGAGCGCCGGCATCAGGACGATCGCGGCCGCGATCGGGGCCCCGAGCAGGACCGGGAAGGCGAGCCAGCGGAGCAGCGCGCGCAGCGGCGTCGGCGCGCTCGTGCCGATGTCGTCGGCCGGGTCGAGGATGCGCGCCGGGGAGCTCACCCGCCCGCACCTAGCGCAAGTGTGAGCCGCGGGGAAGCGGGGCGGCGAGGATCGCGAGCGCGCTGCGGCACGCGCGCGCGGGTAGAATTACGCGGCGTCGCCGTACTGACCGCAACTTTTATTTGAAGGGGCCAGATGGGTTGCGCGGTGCGCCGCCGCGCCCTCATAATCCGCGCCTCGTGACGCGGACGGTCGTCGTCCGTCGACCTGCACAAGGAGTCCCGACATGGCCCGCTCGCTCTTCCGCTCGCTCCTGGTCGCCTCGGCACTGCTCGCCTCGGCGTCGACGTCGCAAGCGCTGGTGACCCTCACCGGCGGACAGCGGCTGAGCGCCACCGACGGCGTCAATCCAAGACAGGACCGCATCACCTTCCGCTTCACGAAGGATCCCGCGCTGTTCGCGCTGCAGAACCCGCTGTGCCCGGCGCAGACCAGCATCCGCTTCGTCACCGAGGATCAGGTGACGGTCGAGCAGACGCTCGACTGCACGAAGTGGAAGGTCGCGGGCTCGGGCTTCCGCTACGTCGACAACCCGGTGAAGCCGGGCAGCGTGCGGCGCATCATGTACCGCGTCGGCACCCTGGTCGTGACGCTGCAGGGCGTACCGTACGCGAACGGACCCGTCGTCGGACCGGTCGACTTCCTCGAGACGCGCGTCACCATCGGCTCGGCGGAGTACTGCGGCCGCTGGGATCAGCCGCCCGGCACCTACGTCCGGAACGTCTCGAACCGGGTCGTCGTCAAGGGGCCGACGACGGCCTGCGTCGCCGCCTGCGGCAACGCCATCGTCGAGTCTCCCGAGACGTGCGACGACGGCGACCTGCAGAGCGGCGACGGCTGCGACGCGAACTGCACGCCGACGGGCTGCGGGAACGGCATCGTTACGGCCGGCGAGCATTGCGACGACGGCAACCTCGCCGACGGCGACGGCTGCAGCTCGACCTGTCAGATCCAGGGTTGCGGCGACGGCGACCTCGACCCCGGCGAGCAGTGCGACGACGGCAACCTGTCGAACGCCGACTGCTGCAGCGCGACGTGCACCTTCCGTCCCGCCGGCATCGCGTGCGATTCGGACGGCAACGTGTGCACCGACGACGTCTGCAACGGCGCCGGCGCGTGCACGCACCAGGCGAACACCGCGCCGTGCAACGACGGCGCGGCCTGCACGGTGGGCGACACGTGCGTCGCCGGCGCGTGCGTCGGGCAGTACCTCGAGCCCTGGATCAACGAGGTGGACTACGACGGCCCGGGCAACGACGTCGACGAGTTCATCGAGCTCGCCGCGCCGGCCGGCAAGGACCTGAGCGGCTACAAGGTGGTGTCGGTCGAGGGCGCCGGCGTCGCCTGCCTGACGGGCGGGTCCGCGGCCGGGCAGGCGTACTCGATCGGCACGCTGCCCGCGGGGACCGTCGTCGGCAACGACACCGGCAGCGGCGTCGGCTTCGTCGTCGTGTGCTTCGCGGGCACGTCGTCGTCGGTCGCCGGCTGCGACGTGACCTTGCCGGGCGACGCGTCGACCTCGAACCTGAAGGACGGCAGCTTGCTCAACCTCGACGAGACGAGCTGCCCCGACGGCGTGCTGCTGCTCGACCCGCTGTCGAGCTACGTCGACTCGGTGAGCTGGGAGGGGATCGTGCAGAGCGCGGCGCCGTTCGGCACGCAGTTCCACACCTTCCCGCCCTACGTGCTCACGCGCGACGACGGTCAGCTCGCCGGCGTCGCGATCGAGAAGACGACCAGCACGCTCGCGCGCGCGACCAGCGCCGCCGAGTGGCGCGACCCCTCCGAGCTCGGCGACGTGCTGACGTGCCAGAACCAGGTCGGGCTCGCGTGCCCGAGCAACACGCGCACGCCGGGCGCCGCGAACCCCGGTCAGGCGCTGAGCTGCCCGTTCACGCCGCCCTACGGCTCGGCGTCGCGGGCGTTCGTCGCGCGGCCGGCGAGCCTGCTCGAGTGAGAAAGGCGTACGGCGGGCGGCTCGCGC
>JBFMAS010000039.1:0-2919 GCA_040755575.1 Thermodesulfobacteriota bacterium | reverse complement strand
CGAGCTCGGCGAGGTGACGACGGCGCTCGCGCGCGCGACCGGTCTCGGCGGGCGCCCGCGGCGCGCGTCGCGGCACCTCGAGCGCGTGCGGGTGAGCGTCGCGCGAACGGTCGCGCTCGCGCTCAAGAGAATGGGGCAGGCGCACCCGACCCTCGCGCACCACCTGCGCACCTGCGTTCGCACGGGCTATACCTGCGCCTACCTGCCGAGCCCCGCCGACCGCCGCCCGTGGATCCTGTGAGCCGGCGTACAACGTACGCCGCGCGGTTACGCCTTCCCCGGCAGGGGAAGGAGGTCGCCATGCACGCCAAGCACGCCCTCGTGGCCGTGATGCTCCTCGGAAGCGTCGTCGCCGGGCACGCGAGCGCCCGGGCGGAGTGCGCGGACCGCACCGCACCGGCCCAGGACTGCGATCGGGACGGGGTGGCGGACGCGGAAGATCGATGTCCGCAGACGCCGGAGCGGCTGCCGATCGTGGCGGGCGGCTGCGCGGCCGCCGAGATCGGGCGCGACGCCGACCTCCTGCTTGGCCCGCTCGCCCGGCTCCTCGAGGAGACCGTCGACGGCATCTCCGAGGACGCCGGGCTGCGCCGCCTGCGCCGGCGGCTCGACGCGCAGCGCGGCGTGCTCGACTCCGCGGCGACGTTGATCGAGGCCGGCAAGCCGTGCCGCGCGGCCGGCGCGCTCGCGCGCTTCGCGAAAGAGATCGGCAAGGCGCAGGGGATCGCGAGCGCGGAGATCGCGCGGACAAGGCGGTCGCTTGGCGGCAACACCTCCGGCGACGCCGGGAACGCCGAGATGCAGCACGCGTTGCTGATGCTGCACGCGAGACGCCTCGCCGACGTCGGGCGCGCCGTGGTCGACGCCAGGGCGAGCCTCGAGCGTCTGTGTGACGATGCTTTTCCGCGCCACGCCGCGCGCGTGCGCATCGAGACCATCGACGACGCGCGGGGGCTGCTCGTGCTCGATGACGGCCGCACCCTCGCGCTCACGACCCAGCGCGCGGGCAACGCCTTCTCCGCCGGCCAGGAAGCGATCGTGCGTGGATCGGGCGCGCAGGCCGACTCGGTCCGCGCGGTCGCCAAGACGAAGATCAAGCCGTCGCTGGTCGAGCCCCGGTGCACCGACCTGCGCATCGCGCCCGCGCAGCCGCGCTTCGCACCGATCGCGACCGGGCCCTACGTGCTGCACCATCCAGCGGCGTACTTCCACGCGCCCTACCAGGCGTACGTCGTCGAGGCAGGCACCCGGCTCGCGGTTGTGTCGCTCGACTGTCCGGGCACGACGCCCACGCAGCCCTTCGCTCCGTTCGCGCGCTACAGCGTCCAGCTCGAGATGGACTTCACAGATTGCGAGGGGAAGAAGAAGAAGAACGTGGAGGTGGCCCCGGACCTCACCCAGTCCGACGCGCCCGTGTCGATGCCGTGCGTGAACCAGTTTCTTCCCGCAACGCTGCGCGTGAAGCAGCGGCGCCAGACCTGCGAGCTGAAGCCGGCCCTGGCGAGCGCCGGCCTCGGCTCGATCCTCGCCGACTCGCCGCCCGGCAGCGGAATCGTCTGCGGGCCCTTCGAGGCGGTCCGCGTCGACACCTACCCGCTCTTCGTGCCCGCGCGCGACGCGCTGTGCGAGGCGAGCTACGCGAGCTCGGTCTTCACGCTCGAGGACGGCGACGTGACGAGCTTCCAGACGACCACGGTCACCGAGCTGAGCCTGAGCCCCGTCGTGCAGACCGACCCCGGCTACGAGCCCGAGTTCAGCGCGCGCGGCTACCGGGTCGACGGCGGGCAGTCGAGCTTCCCGATGGACGAGCCGATCGCCGTCGGCGACACGTTCGCGATCTACAACTTCGACTTCTGGACGCCCGAGCTGCTGTTCCCGGAGGAGATCGTCGGCGACGACGGCCCCTCGGGACTGACGTGGCCGAGGGTGGCCGGCGTCCGCAATGGGCACGAGTACTGGTACGGCTGCTCGCTGCCGAGACTCGTCCGCGACGCCGTCGCGCTGTGCGGCGACGAGCCGCTGAGCTACTACCGGCTGCCGTTCGCCCCTGGCCTGGTCACCGTCAGCCAAGCGAACAACAACCCCGACCCGACCTCCACGCACTGCGTCGCCGACCAGAACGGGATGCCCTGCTACAACCGCTTCGCCTTCGACTTCCCGAAGGACCAGGGGACCAGCATCCGTGCGGCGCGCGGCGGCAGGGTCCTGTTCACGGACGACGCCAACAACGGCAACTGCCAGCCGCCCTGCGCCGGCTGCACGCAGATGCCGAACGCGGTCCTGATCGAGCACCAGGACGGGAGCATCGGTGTCTACTTTCACATGCCGCAGGGCGGCGTGTCAGTCGCGAGCGGCGCCGACGTGAAGCGCGGCGACGTGATCGGCCAGGTCGGGAGCACGGGATGCTCGAGCGGTGCCCACCTGCACTTCCAGGTGGACCCCGCGACCAACGCCCCGACGAGCCAGCTGATCCGCTTCGAAGCAGCCGCGTGGGCGGGCATCTGCGCGAGCAATCCGCCCCTCTCTTGCTACACGCCGATGTCCAACGACGTCCTGTGCTCCACCAACCAGTAGGGACGCGCCCGAGCTCCGGCCAGTGGTGCGGACGGGGAGAGTCGCGATCGAGCCGCCAGGTAGGTTTATTCCCGCACATCGTCGATCTGGTCGCGGTAGGACGCCCACCCGCCCTCATCGTCGCCCTGCACGACGCTCCTTACGGTTAGGTCCTTCGACGTCAGACCGTCGGGTAGGGTTGCCCGCTGCGCAAGCGCGGGCACTCGAAGAACGGCCGCGGCGATGCGCCGCAGATCGTGCTCGGGCTGGCGGTGACGCGCGATGGCCTGCCGGTGCGCTCCTGGGTGTTCTCGGGCGAGACCAACGACATGCGCACCGTCGAGCGCGTGAAGCGCGATCTCAAGG
>JBFMAS010000038.1:0-2260 GCA_040755575.1 Thermodesulfobacteriota bacterium | reverse complement strand
CGCGCCGATCGTCTTCCTCGGCGCGATCGCCACCACCACCGTGGGCTGGAAGACCGGGCTGAAGCCGTCGTGGATCTGAGCACTGCCGGTCAAGCGGTCAGCAGGGCGCCAGGCTCCACCACGAACGCGATCTTGACATTGACGTGGTACTCGACGATGCGGCCGTTCTTGACGATGCCCGTGCTGTGCACGACGTCGACGCCGGTGACGTGGCGCAGCGTCTCGCTGGCGCGCGTCACGGCCTGCTGCGCCGCGTCGCTCCAGCTCTTGTCCGAGACCCCGACCATCTCGATCACGCGGACCGCGGCCGGCGGATTGGCATGCTCAGTCGTGTTCATCTCGCTTCCTCCTTCGGCTCAGGCCGTCTCGCCGAGCCCCCTGGCTTCCGCGCGCTCCTCGGGGACCTCGGTCACGGTCGCCTCGGTGAGCAGGAGCACGCCCGCCACCGAGACCGCGTTCTCGAGGCCGACCCTGACGACCTTGGTCGGATCGATGATCCCCGCCTCGATCAGGTCGACGTACTCGCCGCGTGCCGCGTCGAAGCCGAAGTTGCCCGACCCGCCGCGCATGCGCTCGACCACGACGCCGTCGTCGTAGCCCGAGTTCTCCGCGATCTGGCGCGCCGGCGCCTCGAGAGCGCGGGCGAGCAGCCCGAGGCCGGTGCGCTCGTCGCCGTCCGCGCGCACGGCCTCCGCCTCGACCGCGATCGCCGCCCGCAGCAGCGCGAGGCCGCCGCCGGGCACGATGCCCTCGGCGATCGCGGCACGCGTCGCGCTGATCGCGTCCTCGAACGCCTCCTTGCGGTTCTTCATCTCCGCCTCGGACGGCGCGCCGACGCGGATCACCGCGACGCCGCCCGACAGCTTCGCGACCCGCTCCTCGAGCTTCTCGCGGTCGTACTCCCCGGTCGCCTTCGCGATCTCGGCGCGGACCTGCTCCGTGCGCGCCTTGATGGCCGCCCTGTCGCCGCCGCCGCCGATGATCGTCGTACTGTCCTTGTCGATCACCACGCGCGCCGCGGTGCCGAGGTCCGAGAGCTCCACGTTGTCGAGCCTGCGGCCGAGCTCCTCGGCGATCACGCGTCCCCCCGTCACGATCGCGACGTCCTCGAGCAGCGCCTTGCGCCGGTCACCGAAGCCCGGCGCCTTCACGGCCGCGCACGCGATCGCGCCGCGCACGCGGTTGACGACCAGCGTCGCGAGCGCGTCGCCGTCGACGTCCTCGGCGATGATCAGCAGCGAGCGTCCCGCCTTCACCACGCTCTCAAGCAGCGGCAGCAGGTCCTTCATCGTCGTGATGCGCCGGTCGTGCAGCAGGATGAGAGGGTTCTCGAGGACGCACTCCATGCGCTCGGGGTCGGTCACGAAGTAGGGTGACGCGAAGCCCCGGTCGAGCTGCAGGCCTTCGACGACGTCGAGCGTGGTCTGCGTCGTCTTCGCCTCCTCGACCGACACGACGCCGTCGGTGCCGACCCGCTCGACCGCGTCCGCCACGAGCTCGCCGATCGACGCGTCGTTGTGCGCCGAGATCGCCGCCACCTGCGCCTTCTCCTTGCGGCTCGCGACGGCGCGCGAGGACGCCCGCAGCGCCTCGGTCGCGACCGCGAGACCGCGGTCGATGCCGCGCTTCAGGTCGATCGCGCTCGCGCCCGCGACGACGTTGCGCACGCCCTCGCGGAAGATCGCGTGCGCCAGGATCGTCGCGGTGCTGGTGCCGTCGCCGACCGCCTCGCCCGTCCGCTCCGCGACCTGGCGCATCATGCGCGCGCCGAGGTCCATCTCGGGCTCGGCGAAGCTGACCTCCTTCGCGATCGTGACGCCGTCGTTGCACACCAGCGGCTGCGCCCACTTGCGCTCGAGCAGCACGCACTTCGATCGCGGGCCGAGGGTGACCCGAACCGCGTCGGCGAGGAGCGTCGCCCCGGCGAGCACCTTGTCGCGCGCCTCCTCGCGGAAGAGCAGCTTCTTGTGGCCCATACTCACGCCCTCGTCGGCGCAGCGGTGCAAGCGTCGTTCCACGGACGCCGTCGCCTGCGCGGCCGGCACTTCGCGAGGCCGTCGCCCGGGGCGCCGTCCGACCACCGCGAATGCGGGACGGCCGCCGGTTTGCAGCGACGGGAACGGGCCGCGGATTCCGGCCGGGCTCCTAGGCTAGGAGCCTGTCCGAGTAAGGCCGCGGGGCTGCGAAGCGCGATGCATCCGCGATCGCTGCGTCGCCGAACCCTCGACGGATCGCCCCGGATACGCCTTCGGGTTCGTCT
>JBFMAS010000037.1:0-3442 GCA_040755575.1 Thermodesulfobacteriota bacterium | reverse complement strand
CGCGGCGCGTGGTGCAGGTGGTCACGAGGCGGATGGACTACGCGCCGCGCGGTCTGCGCCCCTACGTGCGCTGGCTCTACGGTCGGATGGACGCGGTGATCGCCATCTCGCAGGCGGCCCGCGCGGCGCTCGTCGCGCGCGGCATCGCGGCCGACGCGATCGACGTCGTGTCGAGCGGCGTCGACACGCGGCGCTTCCACACGCTCGACGCCGCCGCGGCGCGCGCCCGCCTCGGCATCGAGGGCGCCGTCCCGGTCGTGGCGGTCGTCGCGTCGCTGCACGAGCGCAAGGGGCACGCCGTGCTGCTCGAGGCGCTCGCCCTGCTCGCGCGCGAGCTCGCGCCGCCGCCGCTGCTGCTCGCCGCCGGGACCGGCCCCGAGGGCGACGCGCTGCAGGACCTCGCCGCGCGCCTCGGCGTCGCGGGTCGCGTGCGCTGGCTCGGACGCGTCGCCGACGTGCGGCCCGTGCTCGCCGCGGCGGACGTGGTCGCGATGCCCTCGCTCGCGGAGGGCCTCGGCGTCGCGGCGATCGAGGCGATGGCGGCCGGCCGTCCCGTCGTCGCGAGCGCGGTCGGGGGCTTGCCGGAGCTGATCCGCGACGGCGAGCAGGGGCTGCTCGTGCCGGCGCGCGATCGCGCGGCGCTCGCGGCGGCGCTCGCGCGCTGCCTGCGCGACCCGGAGCTCCGCGCCCGCCTCGGCGCCGCGGGGCAGACGCGAGCAGAGGCGTTCTCGACGGCCGCCATGGCGCGGGGCACCGAGTCGGTGTACGAACGCGCGCTGGCGGCGCGGTCGACGAGGCGGCGTCGCAGAGGGCGTCACACGTGAGCACGCGCAATCTGAGAACGTCGCCCGCGGCCGCAGCGCGGCCCTCGCACGCCGCCGGCACCAGCGCGCCGTCGCCGACGCGCCGCCTGCTGCAGCTCGTGAGCGCGTTCCGCTCGGCGCGCGTGCTCGTGGTCGGCGACCTGATGCTCGACCACTTCATCTGGGGCGACGTGCGGCGCATCTCGCCCGAGGCGCCGGTTCCCGTCGTGCAGGTGACGCGCGAGAGCATGCACCCGGGCGGCGCCGGCAACGTGGTCGCCAACCTGGCGGCGCTCGGCGCGCGCCCCCGCGTCGTCGGCTGGGTCGGCAAGGACGCCGCCGGCGCGACCATCCGTCGCCTGCTCGCCAGCCTCGGCGCCGACGCGGACGGCGTGCTGGCGACGTCCGAGGCGGCGTCGATCGAGAAGACGCGCATCATCGCACACCACCAGCAGGTGGTGCGGCTCGATCGCGAGCCGTCGCGCCCCGGCGAGCGCGTCGAGCGCGAGGTCGTGCGGCGGGTGGCGCGCGAGCTGTCGCGCGTGCAGGCGGTGATCGTCTCGGACTACGGCAAGGGGACGGTGCACCCGGCGCTGCTCGAGATGCTCGCCGAGCGGCGCGACCGGGACCGCTTCCTCTACCTGATCGACCCCAAGCAGGCGAACTTCGCGCACTACCGTCGCGCGACGCTGGTCAAGCCCAACGAGAGCGAGACGGCGGCGGCGTCGGGCGTGGAGATCGACGGCCCCGCGGCGCTGGAGCGCGCCGCGAGCGTGCTGCTCGACCGCTGGCAGAGCGACGCGGTGCTGATCTCGCGCGGCGAGCACGGCATGTCGCTCTGCCGCACCGGCTCGCGGCCGCGCCATTTCCCGGCCGCGGCGCGCGAGGTCTTCGACGTCACGGGCGCGGGCGACACGGTGCTCGCGATCGCGGCGCTCGCCCTGGCGAGCGGCGGCACGCTGGACGAGGCGGCCTGGCTCGCGAACGTCGGTGCCGGCGTCGTCGTCGGCAAGGTCGGCACGGCGACGCTCGACCCGGCCGAGCTCGCCGACGCGACCTGCGAGGCGGCGGCCGAGCGGGCGCCGCGCGGCGGGGGAAGGACGCGGGCGTGAAGAGCATGACCGGCTACGGGACGGCGGCCGTGCCGGTGACGAGCGGACGGCTCGTCGCGGAGGTCCGCAGCGTCAACTCGCGCTTCCTCGAGCTGCGCATCAGCTTGCCGCGCGAGCACCAGGCGATCGAGACGGAGCTGCGCGAGACGGTGCAGAAGTCGATCGAGCGCGGGCGCGTCGACGTCGTCGTGCGACGCGAGGGTGCCGCGCGGCCCGCGCAGCGCATCGAGCCTGACCTCGAGCTCGCCCGTGCGACGGTCGCGGCGTGGCGGCGCGTCAAGAAGGAGCTCAAGCTGCCCGGCGACGTCGACCTGTCGCTGCTGTGCGCGAGCGCCGGCGAGCTGCTGCGTCCCGTGCAGAGCCAGCCCGACGTCGCGAAGGAGCTGCCGGCGCTGCGGCGCGTGGTCGGGCAGGCGCTGCGCCAGCACACCCGCGAGCGCGAGCGCGAGGGCGCGAGCCTGCTGCGCGACATGCGCCAGCGCTGGAGGAACCTGGGCGCCTTGCACCGCCAGTGCAGCCGCCTCGCCCGCGCGATGAAGCCGCTCCTGACCGAGCGCCTCACCGCTCGGGTCAAGGCGCTGCTCGGCGAGCAGGGCGTCGACGACGCGCGCGTCCTCCAGGAGGTGGCGCTGGCGGTCGATCGGAGCGAGGTTTCCGAGGAGCTGACCCGTCTCGGCAGCCACCTCGACGCGCTCGCGGGCCTGCTGCGCGACGAGGCGGCGGTCGGCAAGCGGGTCGAGTTCCTGATCCAGGAGATGGTGCGCGAGGTGAACACGATCGGGTCCAAGGCGAACCACCTGCCGATGACGCAGGCGGTGCTGGCGGCCAAGAGCGAGCTCGAGAAGCTGCGCGAGCAGGCGGCGAACGTCGAATGACCGCGGCCGGCGCAGGCAACGGGCGGAGCAGACGCGGCATCCTGTTCGTCGTGTCGGCGCCTTCGGGCGGCGGCAAGACGACGCTGGTCAACGCGGCGCTCGCGGCCGATCCCGGCCTGTCGCTGTCGGTCTCGTACACGACGCGGCCGCCGCGCGCGGGGGAGGAGAGCGGGCGCGACTACTTCTTCGTCGACCCCGGGGAGTTCGCCCGGCTGCGCGACGCCGGCGAGTTCGTCGAGTGGGCCGAGGTCTTCGACCACGCCTACGCGACGCCGCGCGCGCCGCTCGACGCCGCGATCTCGGCCGGGCGGGACGTGCTGCTCGACGTCGACATCCAGGGCGCACGCTCGATCAAGCGCGCGTACCCGGCGGACGCCGTCGGCATCTTCGTCGTGCCGCCGTCCTTCGCCGTGCTCGAGCAGCGGCTGCGGGCACGCGGCACCGACAGCGATCCGCAAATCAAGCGCCGGCTCGCCCGCGTCCGCGAGGAGATCAACGCGGCGCGCGAGCCCGGCGTCTACGACTACCTGATCGTGAACCGGGATCGCGACCGCGCCGAGCAGGACCTGCTTTCGATCATCGCGGGCGAGCGCTGCCGGCTCGGCCGGCGTCAGGCGATCCACCTCGAGTGAGCGCCGTGCGGCCGCGACCC
>JBFMAS010000036.1:0-10155 GCA_040755575.1 Thermodesulfobacteriota bacterium | reverse complement strand
CGGCGCGGCCACGACGCACGCGTCGACCTCGACCACGCGCCCGTCACGCAGGCGCAGGGCACGGACGCGCTGCCCGTCGCCGTCGACCTCCAGCGCGCCGGCCGGCGCACCGAGCTCGACGCGGCCGCCGCGCCCCTCGATGCGGGAGCGCGCCGCGTCGGTGTAGAGCTCGCTCAGCCCGACCCGCGCGAAGACGAACTGCGAGTCCGCGCGCGAGCCGAAGAAGCCGAGCGCCAGCACCTCGGCGAACGGCGCCGCGGCGGCGCGCTCCGGGGTCTCGTTGCACGTCGCGACCGCGAGCGGGTACCAGAAGCTCTCGCAGGCGTTGCGCGACTGGCCGAGCGCGCGCAGCAGCTCCGCGACCGTCGCTTCGCGCAGGAGCGGAGCGCGCCGCCGCCGCAGCGCCATCACGCGCAGCCCCGCGACCAGAGCGCGCAGGCGCTCGCCGCGCGAGAGGAAGCGGTAGCGCAGGAGCCCGCCGAGCACGTGCAGCGGACCCGGCAGGCCCGGCGCGCGGATCGCCGCGACGCCGCGCCGCGGATCGCGCATCTCGACCAGGAGGTCGCGCTGGCGCACGACGCGGTCCGCGGCGCCGATGCGATCCAGGAACGCGAGCGTGTGCGTGTAGCAGCCCATCATCGCGTGCTGCCCGTTGTCGACCGTCGTGCCGGTCGCGGCGTCGCGGAACGAGTACGCGCGCCCGCCGAGCCGGCGCCTTGCCTCGAGCACGACGACCTCGTGCCCGGCCTCGGCGAGCGCCACCCCCGCGGACAGC
This sequence comes from Thermodesulfobacteriota bacterium, assembly GCA_040755575.1. Classification (GTDB taxonomy): domain Bacteria; phylum Desulfobacterota; class Binatia; order UBA12015; family UBA12015; genus DATCMB01. The sequence goes on along the minus strand of JBFMAS010000036.1, from coordinate 9,380 downwards.
CCGGCGAAGCCGCCGCCGATGACGGCGACCCGTTTGCGCGCTGCGGCCATCGTCAAGCAAGCAGCGAGAGCTGCGCCCGCGCCCAGCCGGAGACCGCGAGGCTCAGCTTCTCGTAGCCCGGCAGCGCGACGCGCCGGCCGAAGACGTCGAAGCGGCGGCGCTCGATGCGGTCGAGCAGGCGCTCGTAGATCGCGCGCATCGCCTCGGCCGCGGCCAGCGAGCGCCGGTCCTCGGGCGGCAGCGTGCCGCGCGCGCGGAGATAGAAGGCGCGCGCCCGCCCGCTCTCGAAGGCGAGCAGCGCCGCGACCCGCGGCGAGTAGCGACCGGCGAGGAGCTCGTCCTCGCCCACGCCGAAGCGCCGCAGGTCCTCGAGCGGCAGGTAGATGCGCCCGCGCTTCGCGTCCTCCTCGACGTCGCGCAGGATGTTGGTGAGCTGGAACGCGAGCCCGAGGTCGACGGCGTAGCTGCGCGCCGCCGGGTTGGTGTAGCCGAAGATCTCGATGCACAGGAGCCCGACCGCGGACGCGACCAGGTAGCAGTAGCCCTGCATCTCCTCCCAGGTCTCGTAGCGCTTGCGGGTGAGGTCCATCTCGACGCCGCGCAGGATGTCCTCGAAGTGACGGCGCTCGAGGCCGAAGCGGCGCACGGCGTCGGCGAGCGCCACGCCGACCTTGCGCGTCGGCGTGCCGCCGTAAACGGCGTCGAGCTCGCCGCGCCACAGCGCGAGCAGCGCGGCCGGGTCGCGCGGCGTCGCCTCGTCCGCGACGTCGTCGACGAAGCGGCAGAAGGCGTACACCGCGAACAGCGCGCGGCGCTGCACGGGTGCGAGGAGCTGGAACGCGCGGAAGAAGTTGCTCGAGCTCTTGCGGGTGACGTCGCGGCAGAAGGCGTACGCCTGCTCGAGGCGCGGGCCGTCGAGCGGGTGCAGCGCGCCCGAGGCGGCCGGCTGCCGGGGTGACGTGCGCTGCGGCGCCGCCGGCGGCGCCGGCGCGCGCAGCCCGCCCGCGATCAGGCGCAGCTTGTCGAGCTTCGACAGCGTCGGCCGGCGCGTCAGCACGTCGTAGTCGACGCCCTCGATGCGGCGCAGGATCGCGAGCCCGCCGCCCGCGAACAGCCGCACCTCGCGCGCGAGCCGCGGCTCGACGATCTCGGCGAGCTGCGCGCCCTCGGTCAGGAGCGAGCGCGCGCGCTCGACCTCGAAGCGCAGCAGGCTGCGCACCTCGGCGCGGAAGTTGCCGGCGAGGAGATCGTCCGTCGTCACGCCGAAGCGCTCGAGGTCCTCGAGCGGCACGTAGACCCGGCCCTTCCGGGCGTCGACCGACACGTCCTGCCAGAAGTTCGCGAGCTGCAGCCCGGTACAGACCAGGTCGGAGAGCCGCTGGCGGCGCTCGTCGCGGTAGCCGAAGAGGTACAGCACGAGGTGCCCGACCGGGTCGGCGGAGCCGCGGCAGTAGCCGCGAAGCTCGTCGAAGGTGCGAAACGGCCGGAAGTCGACGTCGCTGCGAAACGCCGCGAGCAGGCGCTTGAAGGGAGCGATCGGGATCGTGAAGCGATACGCGGTGTCGGCGAGCGCGACGAAGATCGGCTCCGTCGGGCGCCCGCGGTAGGCCTCCTCGAGCGCCCACTCCCACGCGTCGAGGCGCGCGAGCCGCTCCTCGCGCGAGACGTCGCCCTCGTCGGCGAAGTCGTCCGCCGCGCGCGCGAACGCGTACAGCGCGGCGATGTGACGCCGGTGCGCGCGCGGCAGCAGCAGCGAGCCGACCGTGAAGTTCTCGTAGTGCGCCTGCGCGATCCGCAGGCACGCGCGGTACGCGGCCGCGACCTCGCGCGCGCTCGCGCTCGGCGGGCGCGGCAGGTCGGTGCGCGGCGTTCCGGCGACGGCTGCGGCGGTCGAGGGCGACATGGTCAGGCCGCCGCGGCCGCCGTCGTCGTGCGCGCGTACTGCCGCTTGTCGTCGCGCACGCCGGCGAAGAAGAAGGCGCCGGCGCCGTCGGAGGTCGGCGGCTCGCCGGCGCGAGAGCCGGCGCAGCGCTCGTACTCCTCGACCGTCAGCGAGCGCCGCGCGTCGAGCAGCTCCGCCGCGGCGATCTTGCGCGCGGCCGTCGCGCTGCGCTCGGTGAAGCGCCCGGTGAAGAACTCGGCGCAGCAGCCCGAGCCGTACGAGAACAGCCCGACCTCCTTGCCGGCGAGCGCAGCCGCGTGCTGCGACGCGTACCAGGCGAGGCACAGGTAGAGCGACGCGGTGTAGGAGTTGCCGACCCGGCGCGCCATGGCGAGGTGCGGCTCGACGAGCGACGCGTAGGTCCGCTCGGCCTCCTGCGCGCGCCGCTCGGCGTCGTCCAGGCGCCGCGCCAGGTCGACCTCCGCGAGGCGGAGGTGCGCCTTGTACGCCATCTTGGGGAACGGCGTGTGGTAGAGCAGCGCCGCGAAGCGCTCGAGCAGCGACTCGTCGCCGTGCCCGTTCCGCACCGAGCGGTAGTCGGCGAGGGCCCCCGACAGCGCGTCGAGGTAGCAGTCGAGCGAAAACTTTCCGTCGACCAGCGCCTCGCGCCGCTCGAGCGGACGCCAGAAGTCGTACACGTTGCTCGCATGGACGCCGCTCTCGGGCGCGAGCTCGAGGAGCCGCGGCTCGCGCGACAGCAGCACGGCCGCGGCACCCGCGCCCTGCGTGAACTCCGCGCTCGAGCCGACGTCGTAGCGCGCGATGTCGGCCGCGATGACCAGCGCCTTCCTGCCGCGCGACGCCGGCGAGCGCAGCCAGTCGGCGGCGATCATCACGCCCGCGGTGCCGCTGTAGCAGGCGTGCTTGAGCTCGAAGGTCCGGCAGTTGGCCGGCAGGCCGAGCAGCTCGTGCACGAAGATGCTCGCGGGCTTCGCGTGGTCGACCGCGGTCTCGGTGGCGACGAGCAGGAGGCCGACCTCCTCCGGCCGGGCGAGCCCTTGCGCGAACAGACGCTGCGCGGCGTTCGCCGCGAGCGTCACCGTGTCCTCCCAGGGCGGCGCGACCGCCATCTCGTACGCGCCGAGCCCGATCGAGATCTTCTCGGGCGGCACCGAGCGCGCCCGCGCGAGCGCGCCGAGGTCGAGGACGTAGCGCGGCACGTACACCGCGAGCTGGTCGATGCCGACGCTGCCGATGCCGCCGTGCGCGGCGTCGAAACGGTTCGCTGTCACGACTTTCTCCCTTCCCCCGGCGAAGCGGCGCTCGAGGCGCGCTTCGCATGTCCGCCGCCCGCGCGCCGACGCGCGGGCGCATGCTCTACGGTGCCGAGGCGGCCTGCTCGCGCAGCGGGGCGGCAGCGACGGCGACCGCCTCGCGCCGCTCGGTGAGCGACAGCGGCACCGTCACCGCGGCCTGCAGCCTCGCCTGCACCTGACCCAGCGCCATCAGGGGGAAGTACTCGCGGTACATCGTGTAGCGGAGGTAGAAGTGGCGCGGGAAGCCGGTCCCCGTGAACGGCACCTCGTCCCAGGTGCCGTCCTGGTTCTGCGTCTCTGCCAGATACTCGACGCCGCGCTCGACCGCGGCGCTGACGCCGCGCTGCCCGGCGAGCAGCCCCATGATCGCCCAGGCGGTCTGCGACGGCGTCGACGGTCCGCGTCCGGCGAGGCTCTCGTCGTGGTAGGAGGCGAGCGTCTCGCCCCAGCCGCCGTCCGGGTTCTGGTGCTCCTCGAGCCAGCGGACGGCGCGGCGCACGTGCGGCGCCTCGGGCTCCTCGCCGATGGCGCGCAGGCCGAGCAGCGCGGACCACGTGCCGTAGATGAAGTTCGACCCCCAGCGTCCCCACCAGGAGCCGTCCTTGCGTTGCGTCCTGAGCAGGAAGTCGCGCGCGCGCCGCGCCCGGCCGTAGTCGAGGTCGAAGCCGTAGCTGCCCATCAGCTCGAGGACGCGGCCGGTCAAGTCCTCGGTCGGGGGGTCGATCATCGCCTCCATGTCGGCGAACGGGATGCGGTTCAGGAACTCGGCGTCGTTGTCGGTGTCGAACGCGGCGTAGCCGCCGTTCCTGCACTGCATGCCGAGCGTCCAGCTCATGCCGCGCGCGATCGCGCGGTCGGCCCGCGTGCGCTCCTCGAACAGGATGCGGCGCAGCACCATCAGGATGACCGCCGAGTCGTCGACGTCCGGGTACCAGTCGTTGGCGAACTCGAACGCCCAGCCGCCGGGCTCGAGGTCCGGGTTGTAGACGCTCCAGTCGCCCGGCACGAAGATCTGGTTGTCGACGAGCCACTCGGCGGCGCGGCGCAGCGCGGGGTGGTCGCCCGGCACGCCGGCGTCGAGCATCGCGCGCATGGTGAGCGCCGTGTCCCAGGTCGGCGACACGCAGGGCTGGAAGATCAGGTGCCCGTCGCACTCGATCAGGAAGTCGTCGATCGCCTGGATGCCGGCGACGATCGCCGGATGGTCCTGCGGGTAGCCGAGCGTTTGCAGCGCCATCACGCAGTTCAGCATCGGCGGCTGGATGCCGCCCCAGCCGCCGTTCTTGTCCTGGCGCTCGAGGATCCACCTCTCGGCGCGCTCGAGCGCGCGGCGGCGGAGCGGCTTCCACGGGCTCCTGCCGACGAGCTTCAGCGCCTGGTCGAGACGCAAGAAGAAATTCCGCCAGGAGAACGGCAGCCAGCGGTCCTCGGGCGCGAACGCGAGGTCGCCGCGGCGCGGCTCGCGCAGCCAGAGCTCCCTGACGCCGAGCTGCGGGTCGAGCGTCACGCGCGGCTTGTTCGCGAACAGGACGAGCAGCGGCACGACGGTCTCGCGCGCCCAGCTCGACATCGCGTAGATGTTGAGCGGGAACCACGGCGGCAGGAGCATCAGCTCGGCCGGCATCGCCGGCAGGCCCCACCACGGGAACTCGCCGAAGTACGCGAGGTAGGCGCGCGTGAACACCTGCGCGCGCGCAAGCCCGCCGTGGCCGAGGACGAAGTCGCGCGCGCGGCGCATGGCCGGCTCGTCGGGCGACAGGCCCGCGAGCTTCATCGCGAAGTACGCCTCGATCGTGGTGCTCAGGTGCCCCGGGCCGTCCTGGTAGAGCGGCCAGCTGCCGTCGTCGGCCTGCTTCGCGAGCATGTGCTCGACGAGCCGGCGCTCGATCGCCTCGGGACGCCGCCCGACGAAGCGGTTGAAGATGACGTACTGCGCGTCCATCCCCACGTTCGCCTCGAGCGGCGCGTGCCAGTACCCGGCGGGATGCTGCTTGCGCAGCAGCGACTCCCGGGCGTTGCCGATGGCATCCCCGAGGAGCCCGCCGAGCTCCTCCCCAGCGCGCCGCATGGCGCCGTTCGTCCCCATACCGCTCACCCCGCCGGATTCTGACCGATCGATCAAGAGCGCCCTGACCGGACACCCTAAACCGATCGGTCAGGGATACCGGCGGGGCCCCTCCGGTGTCAAGCCCGACGCCCGCAAATGGCCAGGAAGCGCAGGTTCATCAAGGACTTGCAGCGCCGCCCGTTGCGGTTGCCGGGCCGCGCTTCGACCCCGCGTCGGGCCAGGTTCGGCAGCGAACCTGGCGCAGCGCCGCCGACCGACGGCCGGCGCGGCGCGCGCGCCCACCACGGGGTGCCGCCCGCGAGCAACATTTTTGTCCTGATGGCTGCCGCGGCGCGTCCTTCCGATGCGGCGCCGGGGACGCCTTGCGGACCAGCCCGGCTTCGGCCCACAAGGGCCGCATGGCGGAGCGCTTCGCGGGACGGGTCGTGCTCGTCACCGGCGCCGGCACCGGCATCGGCCGCGTGCTCGCGCAGTCCTACGCACGCGAGGGCGCGCGCCTGGTGCTCGCCGGCCGGCGCGCCGGGCTTCTCGACGAGACCGCCGGTCTCGTGCGCGAGAGCGGCGGAGAGTGCGTCGTCTGCGCCGCGGACGTCGCCCGCGAGGACGACTGCCGCCGGCTCGTCGCGCGCACCCTCGAGCGCTTCGGCCGGCTCGACGTCCTGCTCAACAACGCGGGCCTGCCCGGCACCGACATGCCGGTCGCCGAGATGAGCCTCGACAACTGGAACCACACGATCGCGGTCAACGTCACCGGCCCGATGCTGCTCAGCCGCGAGGCGCTGCGCCAGGCGATGCTGCCGGCGCGGGCGGGCAACATCCAGTTCTTCTCCTCGGCCGCGGCAAAGCGCGTGCGCGCGCGCAAGGCGCACTACGCGGTCGCGAAGATGGGGCTCATCCCGCTCGCGCAGACGCTCGCGCTCGAGGTCGGTGCGCTGGGCATCCGCGTCAACACGCTGGTGATCGGCCTCGTCGAGGGCGAGCTCGTCGACCGCTGGATCGCGCGCACCGCGCGCGAGAGCGGGCGCGACGTGCAGGACGTGCGCGCCGCGCTGCTCGCCGGCATCCCGCTCGCGCGCGCCGTGCGCCCGCAGGACGTCGCCGACCTGTCGATGTACCTCGCGTCCGACGCCGCGGCCGCGATCACCGGCCAGAACGTCAACGTCACCGGCGGCGCGGAGATGCGATGACGACCAGCGAACGCGAGACGCTCACGTCGCGCCTCGACGCGCTCGAGCGCCGCGTCGCGGCGCTCGAGGACGAGCTCGCCATCCACCGGCTGATCGTGAGCTACGGCTTCGCCGTCGACACCGGCGACGCGAGCGCGACCGCGGCGCTGTTCACCGAGGACACGGTCTACGACGTCGACACGACGCTCGTCATGCGCGGCCGCGACGGCGTCGCCGACATGGTACGCGGCCCGCGGCACCAGTCGCTGCTGCCGAACTGCGCGCACACGATCGGGCCCGCGGTGGTGCAGGTCGACGGCGAGCGCGCGCTCGCGACCGCGTACTCGCGGATCTATTTGCGCCGGAACGACGAGCTCGCGCTCTGGCGCCTGAGCTTCAACCGCTTCGAGCTCGTGCGTCGCGAAGGGCGTTGGCAGATCGCGAGGCGCACGACGCGGCTCCTCGGCCATGCCGAGGCGCAAGAGCTGCTCGCGCGGGCGCTGCATCCGGCGTCGGGCTGAGCCGATGCCGTGACGCCCCGCGCGTCGGGCGCCAGGCAAACCAGAATCCGCAAGACGCACTTCGAGCTCTCGAGCCCGCGACGCGCACGAGCCGGTCACGCCTGCGTCGTCGCGCGCTTGCTGCTACCGTCGAGTCTTCGCGAGCGGGAGAGACGCAAATGCGCGATTCGAGCTACTGGATCAACGACGCGGACAACCACTTCTACGAGCCCGACGACTGCTTCACGCGCCACATCGAGCGCGGCCTCGAGCGGCGCACGGTGTGGATCGACCGGCGCAGCGACGGGCCGTCGCGGATGTACGTCGGCGACGCGCGCTGCCAGTTCTTCAGCGTCGGGGCGGGCGACAGCGTGGGCGCGCCGGGCGTGATGAAGGCGTTCCTGCGCGGCGAGAGCGAGGAGGGCGGCAGCCCGAGCCTCCACCCGATCAACGCGCTCGCGGTGCCCGAGTTCACGGACCGCGCGCGCCGCCTCGCGAAGATGGACGAGCAGCGCGTCGAGGCGTGCCTCATGCTGCCGACGGCCGGCGTCGGCGTCGAGCCGCAGCTCCGCGAGACGCCGGACGTGCTCTACCCGAGCCTGCGCGCCTACAACCGCTGGCTCGAGGAGGACTGGGGCTTCGGCGCGGACGGCCGCATCTACGGCGCGCCGCTGCTGTCGCTCCTCGACCTCGACGAGGCGCTGCGCGAGCTGTCGCGCGTCCAGAAGCTCGGCGCCCGGTTCGTGATCTTGACGGCCGGCCCCTTCGCCGGCTTCTCGCCCGCGCACCCGCGCTTCGACGCGTTCTGGGCCGCCTGCCAGGAGGCGGGTACGAACGTCGTCTTCCACATCGGCCGCACGCCGTTCAGCGAGATGTGCAACGCTCCGTGGGGGCTGCGTCCGCACCCGCCGTCGCACCGGCACTCGTTGATGGAGTACGCGCTGTCGTTCACCGAGCGCCCGATCGTCGACACGGTGACGGCGCTGATCGCCGACAACCTGTTCGGCCGCTTCCCGCGCCTCCGCGTCCTGAGCGTCGAGTACGGCTCGCGCTGGGTCGGGCCGCTGCTCTGGAAGCTGGACCACATCGCACGTCTCTACAGCAAGGACATGTGGCGCTTCGGGGCGCCGCCGCTCCAGCCGAGCGAGACGTTTCGCCGCAACTTCTGGGTGTCGCCGTTCTACGAGGACGACGTCGTCGGGCTCGCGAAGCTGATCGGCGCGTCGCAGGTGCTCGCGGGCTCGGACTACCCGCACCCGGAAGGGCTCTTGTGGCCCACCGAGTTCGCCGACGAGCTCGACGGCCTGCCGGAGGACGACGTCCGCCGCATCATGCGAGACAACTTCGCGGCGCTCGTCGCGTGAGCGGAGCCGCTCCCCCGCAGGGGAACGGACGGAGGACTCGATGGCGAACGTGCTCATCACCGGCTGCAGCAGCGGCTTCGGATTCGCGACGGCGCTCGTCTTCGCGCGGCGCGGCGAGCGCGTCTTCGCGAGCATGCGCGACCCTTCGAGGGGCCGCGAGCTCGAGGCGACGGCGCGGAGCGAGGGGCTGCAGCTCGAGATCGTCGCCCTCGACGTCCGCGACCCGGCGAGCGTCGGCGCCGCCTTCGAGCGCGTCGCCGCGGCGGGCCCGCTCGACGTGCTGGTGAACAACGCGGGCATCGAGCTGCGCTCCTCGATCGAGGACGCATCCGACGAGGACGTCCACCGCCAGTTCGACACCAACGTCTACGGCGCGCTGCGCGCCATCCGCGCGGCGCTGCCCGGCATGCGGGCGCGCAAGCGCGGCACGATCGTCAACGTCTCGTCGATCGCCGGCATCGTCGCGCGCCCCTACGGCGGGCTCTACGCGGCGAGCAAGCATGCGCTCGAGGCGATCTCCGAGGCGCTGCACTACGAGCTGCAGCCCTTCGGCGTCCGCGTCGTCGTCGTCGAGCCCGGGCAGTACGGCACGCGGCTCGCCGACAACGCGCTCGTCGGCCGCAGCTTCGGGCCGCAGTCGCCGTACTGGGAGCGCTCGGAGCGCTTCGACGTCGCGATCCAGCGCCTGCGTCCGGGCGGCGTCGCAGGCGACGCCGCCGAGGTGGCGCGGCTGATCTACGACGCGGTGCACGACCCGGAGCGGAAGCTGCGCTACCTCGCCGGCCAGGACGCGCACACGATCGCGGCCGCGTACCGGCAGCTTCCGTTCGAGGACTACGAGAAGGCGATGCGCCAGACGCTCGATTGGTGGGATTGACGCGTCCTGCGGAATCCGGCCTCGCGATCCGCGACCTTCCCCGGCCGACGCGCCGCGCGACGCGCTGGAGCTGGCCCATCCCGTGGCGGGCGCGCTACACCGTCCGCGTGCCGCCCGCGGCAGCAGACGAACGATCTCGCGCGCACCGCGTGTTCCTCGCGCTGGCGCTGGCGACGCTCGGCGCCGCGGGGCTCGCGTGCGAGCCGC
>JBFMAS010000035.1:0-2549 GCA_040755575.1 Thermodesulfobacteriota bacterium | reverse complement strand
GGCCTGCGCGCCGATTTCGCCGTCCTCGAGGGCGACCTCGATGCCGAGCGGCCGCCGCTCGTCGCCGAGACCTGGGTCGCGGGCCGCCGCGCCTGGTCGGCGCACGACGACGCCGCGTCGTGAGCCGGCCGCCCGCGTGTTGCGCCGGCGGGGCGATGCAGGAAGGATCGCCCCAGATGCCCCGTGACACCTGGGATCCGGCGCAGTACGAGCGCTTCGCCGCCGAACGGCGCGAGCCCTTCGACGACCTGCGGGCGCTGATCGAGCCCGCACCGGGGATGCGCGTCGTCGACCTGGGCTGCGGCACCGGCGAGCTCACGGCCGAGCTGCACGCGGCGCTCGGCGCGCGGCAGACGCTCGGCCTCGACCGCTCGGCGAAGATGCTCGAGCGCAGCGTACGCTTCGCACGCCCCGGCCTGCGCTTCGCGCCCGGCGACATCGCCGCCTTCACGGGACGCCACGAATGGGACCTGGTCTTCTCCAACGCGGCGTTGCACTGGGTGGGTGAGCACGAGGAGCTGATCCCGCGGCTCGCCGCGGCGCTCGCGCCCGGCGGCCAGCTCGCGATCCAGATGCCGGCGAACTTCGATCACCCGTCGCACCGCGTGGCGAGCGAGCTCGCGGCGGAGGCCCCGTTCGCCGCGGCGCTCGAGGGCCGGCCCGCGCGAGTCCTCGGGGTGCTCGCGCCGGAAGCCTACGCGACGCTGCTCGACCGCTGCGGCTTCGCCCGCCAGCACGTCCGCCTGCAGGTATACGGCCATCGCCTCGCGTCGCGCGCCGAGGTCGTCGAGTGGGTGCGTGGCACGCTCCTGACCGCGTACGAGGACGCGCTGCCGCAGGGCCTGTTCCCGCTCTTCCTCGAGCGCTACCGCGAGCGCCTGCTGCCCCGCCTGCCCGACACGCGGCCGCTCTTCTACCCCTTCAAGCGGCTGCTGCTCTGGGCGCGGTACGCCGAGGCCTGAGGTGGGCGGCGACGCGCTCGCGCGCCCGCGCGCCAAGATCGTCGCGACGATCGGGCCCGCAACCGCCTCGCCGGAGGCGATCGACGCGCTGCTCGCGGCCGGCATGGACGTCGCGCGGGTCAACTGCGCGCACGGGACGCACGACGGCCTGCGCGCGACGATCGCGCTGCTGCGCGGGCGGGCCGAGCGCACGGGCAGCCCGCTCGCCATCCTCGCGGACCTCGCCGGGCCGAAGCTTCGCGTCGGCGTCGTCGCGGGAGGCGCGGTCGAGCTCGAGGCGGGCCGCGAGCTGACGTTGACGACGGAGGAGATCGTCGGCAGCGCGAGCCGCGTGTCCGTCAACTACGCCGGCCTGCCGGGCGACGTCGCGCCGGGGATGACGGTGTTCCTCAACGACGGGCTGCTGCGGCTGCGGGTGCTCGAGGTAAGCGGCAACGACGTGCGCACGCGCGTCGAGGCGGGCGGGACGCTGAGCGACCGCAAGGGGCTCACCCTGCCCGACGCCGGCACCTCGCTGCCGTCGCTCACCGACAAGGACCGGCGTGACCTCGACGTCGTCCTGGACGCCGGCGTGGACTACGTCGGGCTGTCGTTCGTGCGCGCACCGGACGACGTGACCGAGCTGCGCGACGCCATCCACGCGCGCGGCCACGACGCGCTCGTCGTGGCGAAGATCGAGAAGCGCCAGGCGGTCGAGCGCCTCGAGGAGATCGCGCGGCTCGCCGACGCGGTGATGGTGGCGCGCGGCGACCTCGGCGTCGAGTGCCCGATCGAGAGCGTGCCGGTCCTGCAGAAGCGCATCATCGAGCTGTGCCGCAGGCTCGGCACGCCGGTGATCACCGCGACCCAGATGCTCGAGTCGATGGTCGCGAGCCCGCTGCCGACGCGCGCCGAGGCCTCGGACGTCGCCAACGCGGTCCTCGACGGCACCGACGCGGTCATGCTCTCGGGCGAGACCGCGACGGGGCGCTACCCCGCCGACAGCGTGCGCACCATGCGCCGGATCGTCATCGCCGCGGAGCAGTACGCGCCCGATCGCCCGGCTCCGGCGCATCTGCCGGTGGACGCGCTGCCGGTGGCCGCGGCCGCCGCGCGCGGCGCCGCGCTCGCCGCGGACGCCTGTCGCGCCGAGGCCATCGTGAGCCTCACGCAGAGCGGCTTCTCCGCGCGCGCCGTCGCGCGCTGGCGCCCGCGCCAGCCGCTCGTCGCGGTGGCGGCGAGCCGCGCGGTCTGCCGGCGCCTGCAGCTCGTCTGGTCGGTGCTGCCGATCGACCTCGACGACTTCGGCACCGACTTCGACGACGCCGTCGCCCGCATCAAGGTGCTCCTCCGCGAGCGCCTCGGGCTGCCCGCCGGCGCGCGCGTCGTGCTCACCGCCGGGCTGCCGTTCGGCGAGCACGCGCGGACCAACACGGTGCGCATCGAGGTGCTGTAGCGGGCGGCGGCGCGTCGCCGCTCGTCTACTGAACGTCGGTGCGCGCGGGAGGCGAGGCATTGCCGGCTCCGCTCCGGTCGCCCCGCGCCGGCCGGGAGAATGCGTCCTCGGCTCGGCTCCCAAGAAGTCGCTCCACCGGCAATGCGTCGCCT
>JBFMAS010000034.1:0-14772 GCA_040755575.1 Thermodesulfobacteriota bacterium | reverse complement strand
GCACCGCCGCGCGGCCCGCGGCTCGCCGTCCGGCGCTGGCGCTGCGCGCGAGGCGCGCCGCGACCCCGGGCGCGGAGATCGGGCGCACCGCGCGCTCGCGCGCGACGCGGCTCAACCTCCTCGCCGGGCTCGTCGTTCTGCTCGCGGCGCTGCTGCACGCGTGGACGGGCCTCACGGTCAACCGGCTCGGCTACGAGCTGTCGCACGCGCACGAGCTGAGCCAGCGGCTCGATCGCCAGCTCAACGAGCTGCGCATCGAGTACAGCGCGATGACCAAGCCCGAGCTGCTCGCCGAGGAGGCGCGCCGGCGTCTCGGCCTCGACTGGCCGCAGTCCGGCCAGGTGGTCGAGCTGCCATGACGCCGGGCGAGGAGGCGGGCGCCCCCCGCGAGCGCATCCTGATCGTCGCCGGCGGCGTGGCCGTGCTGCTCCTCGTGATGGCGCTGCGCGTCGCGCACCTGACGATCGTCGAGCGTCCCGAGCTCTCGGCGCGCGCGCAGAGCCAGTACGTCGAGCGGATCCACATGGCCGCGCCGCGGGGCCAGATCCGCGACCGCGAGGGGACGATCTTCGCGGACACCGTCGGCATGCCGTCGATCTACGCGAGCCCGCGCTACCACCCGGTGCCGCAAGACAAGCGCGCGCAGCTCGCGGCCATCCTCGACGTGCCGCGCGCGACGCTCGACAGGAAGCTCGACTCGAAGGCCGGCTTCGTCTGGCTGAAGCGCCACGCGACGCGGGAGCAGGCGGCGCAGGTGGAGCGCCTGCATCTGCACGGCGTCGACGCGATCCTCGAGGGGCGCCGCGTCTATCCGCTCGGGACGACCGCCTCGCACGTCGTCGGCACGGCGGGCGTCGACCTGCGCGGCCTGGAAGGTATCGAGCTGCGCTACGACCGCTGGATGCGCGGCCAGGAGCTGGTCTACCGCGTCGAGCGCGACGGCCGCGGCCGCTCGCTCTTCACGCAGGGAGTGGCGGCGGAGGAGACCGACGAGCGCGCGCGCGGTCCACTCGCCCTCGACACGCGTCTCGAAGCCGGCGCCACGCTCGAGCTCACGATCGATGCCGGCCTGCAGGAGATGGTCGAGCGCGAGCTCGCGGCCGGCGTGCAGGCGGCGAACGCCGACGCCGGCACCGCCGTCATGCTCGACCCGCACACCGGCGCGATCCTCGCGCTCGCGAACTACCCCTGGTACGACCCGAACCGGCCGAGCGAAGCGGGGCCGGACGCGCGCCGCAACCGCGCCGTGACCGACAGCTTCGAGCCCGGCTCCACGCTCAAGGCGGTGCTCGCCGCGGCGGCCATCGACGAGGGCGCGGTCGACGCGGACGACCAGGTCTTCTGCGAGAACGGCAAATACAAAATCGGACGGTGGACGATCAACGACCACCATCCGTACGGGCTGCTGACGGTGCCCGAGGTGATCCAGTACTCGAGCAACATCGGCGTCAGCAAGATCGCCGAGAAGCTCGGCCGCGAGCGCTACTTCCGCTACCTCGACCGCTTCGGCTTCGGCCACCCGACCTCCGTCGACCTGCCCGGCGAGGTGTCGGGCATCGTGCGCCCGCTCGACCGCTGGGCGCAGATCGATCTGGCGACGAGCAGCTTCGGCCAGGGCATCTCGGTGACCGCGATGCAGCTCGGCGCGGCCTTCGCCGCGATCGCGAACGGCGGGCGCCTCTACCAGCCGTACCTCCTCGAGCGGGCGGTCGACCCGGCCGGCCGCGTGCTGTTCGAGCGCGACGACCAGGGCCCCGGCGCCGTCGGACGCGACGTCATCCGCCCCGAGACCGCGCGCGAGATCGGCGCGATGCTCGAGCGGGTCGTCGAGGAGGAGAAGGGCACCGGCAAGAAGGCCCGCGTGCCGGGCGTGCGCGTGGCCGGCAAGACCGGTACGGCCCAGAAGGTCGACTCGCGCACCCGCCGCTACTCGAACGAGCGCCTCGCCTCGTTCATCGGCTACGCGCCGGCCGACGATCCCCTCTTCGTGACGCTGGTGATGATCGACAACCCGAAGGGCGTCCGCTACGGCGGCCTCGTCGCGGCGCCGGTGTTCTCGGCGATCATGTCGCGCGCGCTCGATCGCTTCGGCCGGCGTCCGGTGCCGCTCGCGACCATCATCCCGGCGAGCCTCGGCGCGTCGAGCAGCGCAAGCGCCGGCGCCGAGAGCGCCGAGAGGAGGCGCGCACGCGGCGACGCACGCGGCGGCAAGGGCGAGCGCCTTCGGGCGGGGCGCGTCAAGGACGACGTGCGGACGCGTCTCCCGTTCGACGGGCCCGTCGAGCTGACGCCGTCGTTCGTCGGCCTGAGCTTGCGCTCGGCGCTGCGCGAGGCGCACCGGCTCGGGCTGCGGCTCGACGCGCGCGGCAGCGGCTTCGTCGTCGATCAGGATCCCCCCGCCGGCACGCCGCTGCCCGTACGCAGCGGCGTCTGCGAGCCGGGGCGGACGGGGCGCGAGATGTGCGACGGACGCGACAGCATGCTCGTCGTCCTGGAGCCGTCGGCATGATGAGGCTCGCGAGCCGCATCGACGAGCCGCCGAGCGTGCGCCAGCGGGGCGCCGCGGGGACGCGCTCGCTGCGCTCGCTGCTCGCGGCGCTCGCCGGCGAGGCGACGCTCGCGCGCGGCGACGCCGGAACGCCCATCGAGCGGGTCACCGCCGACTCGCGACGCGCGAGCGCAGGGACGTTGTTCGTCGCGGTCCCCGGCAGCAAGACGAGCGGGCTCGAGTACGTCGACGACGCGTGCGCGCACGGCGCCGCGGCGGTCGCGATCGCGAGCGACGCGGACGCGCGAGCCGGCGACGTCCGCATCGACCCGCGCGTGCCGGTGATCCGCTGCTCGGTGCCGAGCCGCTTCCTCGCGCTCGCTGCGGCGGAGCTCGCGGGCCGGCCGAGCGAGCGCTTGACGCTGGTCGGCATCACCGGGACGAGCGGCAAGACGACGACGAGCTACCTCGTCGAGTCGATCTTCCGCGCGGCGGGCTGGCCGACCGGCGTCGTCGGCACGATCGAGTACCGCTTCCCGGGACACGTCGAGGCGGCGCCGCTGACGACGCCCGATGCGGTCGAGCTGCAGACGCTGCTCGCCCGGATGGCGGGCGCACGGGTGTCGCACGTCGCGATGGAGGTGTCGTCGCACGCCCTCGCGCAGGACCGCGTGACCGGCGTCGCGTTCGACGTCGGCGTGTTCACCAACTGCTCGCGCGACCACCTCGACTACCACGGCGACCTCGAGGGCTACTTCGCCGCCAAGGCGCGGCTGTTCCGCGAGCTGCTGCCGGCGGCGAGCAAGGACGCCGCCGCGGTGCTGAACGTCGAGGACGAGCGCGTGATGTCGCTCGCGGGCGAGCTGCGTGTGCCGCTCGTCACCTTCGGCGAGGGCGGCGACGTGTCGTGCCGGCAGCTCGACGCCGACATGACGGGCCTGCGCGGGACGCTCGACGTCGCGGGAAAGACGCTTCGCTTCACCAGCAGCCTCGTCGGCACGCCGCACCTGATGAACATCCTCGCCGCGACGGCGGTCGCGCACCGGCTCGGCATCGCGCCCGAGGCGGTCCGCGAGGGCATCGAGCGCTTGACGGTCGTGCCGGGACGGCTCGAGGCGGTCGACATGGGCCAGCCGTTCGCCGTGATCGTCGACTACGCGCACAAGCCGGACGCGCTCGAGCGCTCGCTCACGAGCCTGCGCGACCTGACGCGCGGGCGGCTGATCGTCGCGTTCGGCTGTGGCGGCGATCGCGACGCGGGCAAGCGTCCGCTGATGGGGGAGATCGCGGGACGTCTCGCCGACGTCGTGATCGTCACCTCCGACAATCCGAGGACGGAAGATCCGATGGCCATCATCGCGGCCATCGAGGACGGCGTGCGGGGAGCGGCCCGCACGGCGGTCGCGCAGGAGGCGCTCGGGCAAACGGGGCACGCGGATGGGTATGTGGTGGTGCCCGAGCGCCGCGCGGCGATCCAGCTCGCGGTGGGGGTCGCGCGGGAAGGCGACCTGGTGCTGATCACCGGCAAGGGACACGAGGACTATCAGATCGTCGGGACGACGAAGCAGCATCTCGACGATCGCGAGGAGGCGAGGAGCGCCCTTCGCGATCGCGGCTTCGTCGGACGTGGGAAATGAAGCGGAGGGACGCACGCGAACGCGTGCGGCCCGGAGGCCCATCGGAGGAGCGGAGCATCGAGCTTGGCTCGATGCGAGCACCGCACGGGGGCGATGAAAATGCTGGGTGGTGGATGTGGCTTTCGGGCGCACGGTGGGGTGGTAGGGTCGTCGTGGCAAGTGCGCCCGGGGTGGTGGAGGAGGGCCAGGCTCGGCTCGCGACGCTCGCTCGGGCGGTGAGCCGCGCCTGGTCTCTCCACCAGGGGTCTTGCACCACGACGGAACAGGTACGAAAGCGCGATGATGCTCTACCAGCTCCTCTACCCCTTGCACACGACGTACTCGGGCTTCAACGTTTTCCGCTACATCACCTTCCGTACGCTGCTCGCCGGGTTGACGGCTCTCGTGATCTCGCTCTGGCTCGGGCCGGTGGTGATCCAGAAGCTGTCGTCGCTCAAGGTGGGCCAGCAGATCCGTGAGGACGGGCCGCAGCGCCACCTCGCCAAGGCCGGCACGCCGACGATGGGCGGCGTGCTCATCCTGTTCTCCGGCATCCTCGCCACGCTGCTCCTCGCCGACCTGACCAACCCGTACGTCTGGCTGGCGCTCGTCGTGACGCTGGGCTTCGCCGCCATCGGCTTCGTCGACGACTACCGCAAGCTGCGCGGGCGCAGCTCGCGCGGCCTCTCGGCGCGCGCCAAGTTCTCGCTGCAGCTCGTGCTCGGGCTCGTCGCCGGCGTCGCGCTGACCTGGATGCCGGAGTTCACGACGACGCTCAACTTCCCGGTGCTGAAGGACGTCCGGCCGGACATCGGCATGTGGTACGTCCCGTTCGCGGCGCTGGTGATCGTCGGCGCGTCGAACGCGGTCAACCTGACCGACGGCCTCGACGGCCTCGCGATCGGCCCGGTCGCCATCGCGGCGGGGACGATCGGCGTCTTCGCCTACGTCGCCGGCAACGCGAAGCTCGCCGAGTACCTGCAGATCGCCTACGTGCCCGGCACGGGCGAGCTGCTGGTGTTCTGCGGCGCGCTGGTCGCGGCGGGGCTCGGGTTTCTCTGGTTCAACGCGTACCCGGCGCAGATGTTCATGGGCGACGTCGGCTCGCTGCCGCTCGGCGCGGCGATCGGGCTGGTCGCGCTCGCCGCGAAGCAGGAGCTCGTCCTGCCGCTGCTCGGCTTCGTGTTCGTCGCCGAGGCGTTGTCGGTCATCTTCCAGGTGGTGTCGTTCAAGCTCCGCCGCAAGCGGATCTTCCGCATGGCGCCGATCCACCATCACTTCGAGCTGCTCGGCTGGCCCGAGCCGCAGATCATCGTCCGCTTCTGGATCATCGCGATCATCTGCGCGCTGCTCGCGCTCGCGACGCTGAAGCTGAGGTAGCGCGGTGGCGACGTCCGAGAGCGGCGCTGCCGCGGCGCTGCGGGGCAAGCGGGTGCTGGTGGTCGGCCTCGGACGCACGGGCACGTCGCTCGCGCGCTACCTCGGACGGCGCGGCGCGCGCGTGCGCGCCTGCGACCGGCGCGCCGATGCGGCTCTTCCGGACGACCTGCACGAGATCGAGGTGGCGCGCGGCGCCGACGGCCCGGAGCTGCTCGACGGCGTCGACCTCGTCGTGCCGAGCCCCGGGGTGCCGGCCGACGCCGCCGTCCTGCGCGCGGCGTGCCGCCGCGGCGTGCCGGTGTGGAGCGAGATCGAGCTCGCGGCGCGCGACGTCGCGGCACCGCTGGTCGCGATCACCGGCACCAACGGCAAGAGCACGACGACCTCGCTCGTCGGCGCGATGCTCGAGCGCGCCGGCCGCAAGGTCTTCACCGGCGGGAACCTCGGCACGCCGCTGATCGACGCCGCGGGCGGCGACCACGACGTCGTCGTCGCCGAGGTGTCGAGCTTCCAGCTCGAGTGGGTCGAGACGTTCCGCCCGCGCGTCGCGGCGCTGCTCAACGTGACCGACGACCACCTCGACCGCTACCGCGACCGCGAGCACTACCTCGCGACCAAGGCGCGCGTGTTCGCGCGCCAGACGGCCGACGACACGGCGGTGCTGAACCGCGACGACGCCGCGGTGGCCGCGCTCGCGCCGGCTCTGCGCGCCTCCGTCCGGAGCTTCGGCAACGGGCGCCCGGCGCACGCGGAACGCGGCGACGCGAGCCTCGACGGCGACGACGTCGTCCTGCACGAGGCGGGCGCGCCGCTGCGCTTCTCGCTGCAGCGCACGGCGCTCTCCGGGCAGCACAACCGCGAGAACGTCATGGCCGCGCTGCTCGTCGCGCGGGCGCTCGGCGCACCGCCCGATGCGCTGCAGGCGGCGCTCGACGGCTTCCGCGGGCTCCGCCATCGCCTCGAGCTCGTGCGCGAGGTGGGCGGCGTCGCCTACGTCGACGACTCCAAGGGCACGAACGTCGGCGCGCTTCTCAAGTCGCTCGAGGGCTACCGCGACGGCAGCGTCGTGCTGATCGCCGGCGGCCTCGACAAGGGGGGCGACTACCGGATCGCGCGCGAGCTCCTGGCGCGCAAGCTGCGCCACCTCGTGCTCTACGGCAAGGCGCGCGGTTTCCTCGCCGAGAGCTGGCGCGGCGTCGCCGAGACGACGGTCCGCGAGCGCTTCGCCGAGGCGGTCACGGCGGCGATCGTCGCCGCCCGACCCGGCGACGTCGTCCTGCTGTCGCCGGCGTGTGCCAGCATGGACCAGTTCGAGAGCTACGCCGCGCGCGGCGACGCGTTCGCGGCCATCGTGGAGGCGATTCCGGACGATGCGGTCGCTCGTTGCTGAAGCTCAGGCCCACTTCCCCGGCGAGCGCCGGCCCGCCGTCCTGCGCGGACGTCAGGTCGACCTGCTGCTGCTGGGCGCGGTGCTCCTGCTGGTCGGCCTCGGTCTCGTCATGGTGTTCGAGGCGAGCTATTTCCTGGGCGCCGAGCGCTTCGGCGACGCGTACGCGCTGATCCGCCGGCAGACCATCTTCATCGCGCTCGCGTCGGGCGTCGCCTTCGCGCTGTCGCGCGTCGACCCGCTGCTGCTGCGCCGGGTCGCGTACCCGGCGCTGCTCGCGACGCTGTTCCTGCTGCTCCTCGTCCTGGTGCCGGGGATCGGGCAGGTGCGCGGCGGTGCGCGCCGCTGGATCTCGCTCGGGCTGTTCGCCTTCGAGCCGTCCGAGCTCATGAAGCCGGTGTTCGTCCTCTACCTCGCACACTCGCTGACCCGGAAGCAGGACCGCATCCACAGCTTCGCGCGAGGCGTCGTGCCGCACCTCGTCGTCATGGTGGTGCCGGTCCTGCTGCTGCTCGCGCAGCCCGACTTCGGCGCCTCGGCCGTGATCGCGCTCGTGACGGTGGCGATGCTGTTCGCCGGCGGCGCGCGCCTCGTCCACCTCGGCGCGCTGGCGCTCGCCGGGCTGCCCCCCGCGCTGGCGCTCGTCTGGTCGTCGCCCTACCGCTGGGACCGCGTGACGGCGTTCCTCGACCCGTGGCGCGATCCGCTCGGCAACGGCTTTCAGCTCGTGCAGTCGTTCCTCGCCTTCGGCAGCGGCGGCGTGCTCGGCGTCGGGCTCGGCAACGGGAAGCAGAAGATGTTCTACCTCCCCGAGGGGCACACCGACTTCATCTTCTCGCTGATCGGCGAGGGGCTCGGGCTCGTCGGGGCGTGCCTCGTGCTGCTGTGCTTCGGCGTGCTCGCGATGCGCGGCTTCCGGGTCGCGACCCGGTCGCGCGACTGCTTCACGCGCCTGCTCGCCTTCGGGCTCACCTTCCTGATCGTCGGGCAGGCGCTGCTCAACGTCGCGGTCGCGGTCGGGCTCATGCCGACCAAGGGCATGCCGCTGCCGCTCGTCAGCTACGGCGGGTCGGCGATGCTCACGGGCGGGCTCATGATCGGCGTGCTGCTCGGCCTGTCGCGCGAGGCGCGCTGACGAGATGGAGGGCCGGCATGAGCGGCAGCGGATCGGCGACGGAGCAGGTGACGGCCGATGCTGCGCGTCCTGATCGCCGGCGGAGGAACCGGCGGGCACCTGTTCCCCGGAATCGCGGTCGCGGACGAGATCGTGCGGCGTACCGGTGCCGAGGTGCGCTTCGTCGGCAGCACCCATGGCATCGAGCGCAGCGCGGTGCCGCGGGCGGGCTTCACGGTCGACCTGCTGCCGATCCGCGGGCTCCGTCGCGAGGGGGTCGCCGGGATGGCGCGGGCGCTGTGGCGGATCCCGGCGAGCTTCGCCGCCGCGCTGCAGCTCGTGCGTCGCTTCCGCCCCCACCTGGTCGTCGGCGTCGGCGGGTATGCGTCCTTTCCTGCGGTGGTCGCGGCGTGGCTCGCCCGCGTCCCGATCGTGCTGCTCGAGCAGAACGCGAGCCCGGGCGCGGCGACGCGCGTGCTGGCGCCGCTCGCGCGCCGCGTCTGCGTCAGCTTTCCGCAGACCCTGCGGGCGCTCGGCGCGCGCGCGGTGCTGACCGGCAACCCGGTGCGGAGCGTCGCCGGCGCCGCCACCAGCGACGCGACGGCGGAGCGGCGCCCGGCCGACGCGCCGCCGCGCATCCTGGTCTTCGGCGGCAGCGCGGGTGCCCATCACCTGAACGAGGTGGTCCCCGAAGCGCTGGCGAAGGTCGGGCGGCCGCTCGCGATCACGCACCAGACGGGCGCGGCCGACCGCGATGCGGTCGAGGCCGCCTACCGGCGCCTCGGCGTCGCGGCCGAGGTGCACGACTTCATCCACGACATGATCGCGGAGTACCGCCGCGCCGACCTGGCCGTCTGCCGGGCCGGCGCGACGACCATCGCCGAGCTGACGGCGCTCGGCGTGGCGGCGATCCTGGTGCCGTTCCCGTTCGCCGCGGGCGACCACCAGCGGCTCAACGGGCAGGCGCTGGTCGATGCCCAGGCCGCGTCGATGATCCTCGATCGCGAGCTGACGTCCGAGCGGCTCGCGGAGGCGGTGCGTTCCGCTCTCGCCGATCCCGCGCGCCTCGCGGCGATGCGGGCGAACGCGCGCGCGCTCGGCCATCCCGACGCGACGACGCGGGTGGTGGACGAGTGCCTCGCGCTCGTCGACGGGCATGGGCATGAAGAAAAAGCGTCCAGCGGAGTCCGGGCAGATGCGCCGGCGCCGTGAGCCCGCTACAACGGGGCGCCAGATGCGGTCGGGTCACCACATCCATTTCGTCGGCATCGGCGGCATCGGCATGAGCGGCATCGCGGAGGTCCTCTTGACGCTCGGCTACGCGGTGAGCGGCTCGGACCTCGCACCCAGCGACTCGACGCAGCGGCTTTTGAGGCTCGGCGCGCGCATCTCGTACGGGCACGATCCGGAGCACGTCACGCCGGGAACCGACGTGGTGGTGATCTCGTCGGCCGTCAAGTTCGCGAACCCCGAGGTCGTGCGGGCGCGCGACCTGCGCATCCCGGTGATCCCGCGCGCCGAGATGCTCGCCGAGCTCATGCGGATGAAGAGCGGCATCGCGGTAGCCGGCACGCACGGCAAGACCACGACCACCTCGATCCTCGGCGCGATCCTGTCCGAGGCGGGGCTCGACCCGACGGTCGTGATCGGCGGCAAGGTGCTCGCGCTCGGTACGAACGCCAAGCTCGGGCTCGGCGAGTACATGGTCGTCGAGGCGGACGAGAGCGACGGCACGTTCCTGCTGCTGTCACCGACGATCGCGGTGGTGACCAACATCGACCCGGAGCATCTCGACCACTACGGCAGCGTCGAGAAGGCGGCGGACGCCTTCCTCGAGTTCACGAACCGCGTCCCGTTCTACGGCCTCGCCGTCCTGTGCATCGACAGCCCGCGCGTCCGGGCGCTGCTGCCCCGGGTGCGCAAGCGCTTCGTCACCTACGGCCTCTCGCCCGACGCCGAGGTGAGCGCGCGCGACCTCGTCGTCGAGGGCTTCGAGACGCGCTTCGTCGTCACGCTGCGCGGCGAGGACCTCGGCCCGGTGCGGATCGGCATGCCCGGCCGGCACGTCGCGCAGAACGTGCTCGCGACGATCGCCGCGGCGCTCGAGATCGGCGTCGACTTCGCGACCTGCGCGCGCGCTCTCGACGAGTTCAGCGGCATCCACCGCCGCTTCGAGGTGCGCGGCACCGCGGCCGACGTCACCGTGATCGACGACTACGGGCACCATCCCGAGGAGATCCGCGTCACGCTGCGGGCGGCGCGCGAGGGGCTCGCGCGGCGCCTGGTCGTCGCCTTCCAGCCGCACCGCTTCACGCGCACCCGCGACCTGTTCGACGACTTCCTCGCGGCGTTCGACGACGCCGACACGCTGTTCCTCACGGAGGTCTACGCGGCCGGCGAGGAGCCGATCGAGGGCGTCGGCGGCGCGGCGCTGGCACAGGCGATGAACGCGCGCGGCCACGCCGACGTGCGCTTCGTCCCCGCACGGGACGAGCTCGCGGAGAAGGTCGCCGCCGAGGCGCGCCCGGGCGACGTGGTGCTGATGCTCGGCGCCGGCGACATCGTGAAGCTCGGCGACGACGTGCTCGCGGCGCTCGCCGCTCGCGAGACCACGCCCGCGGTGCGGGTGGTGAAGTGATGGACGCGGTGAGCGCGCTCGCGGAACGGCTCGGTCTGGACGCGCCGCCGTTCGCGCACGGCTGCGTCGTGCGCCGCGACGAGCCGCTCGCGCGGCACACCTCGATGCGCGTCGGCGGACCGGCGGACCTGTTCTGCGAGGTCGAGAGCGAGGATGCGCTGGCGGGGCTCCTGAGCTGGGTGTCGGAGCGAGGCGTGCCGGTCTTCCTCCTCGGCGGCGGGACGAACCTCGTGGTCGCGGACGCGGGCATCCGCGGCCTGACCGTCAAGCTCGGCCGCTCGTTCGCGCGCACCGAGTGGGGCGACGAGCGGGACGGCGTCGTGCGCGTCGTCGCCGGCGCCGCCGCGAACTTCAAGCGCCTCGTGCTCGAGGTGATCGAGCGCGGCTACGGCGGGCTCGAGTTCGGCGAGGGCATCCCCGGCACGGTCGGCGGCGGCGTGCTGATGAACGCCGGCGCGTTCGGCGGCGAGATCGCGAACGTGGTCGAGGCGCTGCGCGGCGTGAGCGGTGCCGGCGAGCGGCGCCGTCTCGTCCGCGACGAGCTGCCGTTCGCGTACCGCAAGCTCGACCTGCCGCCGGGCTTCGTCGTGACCGCGCTCGAGATGCGGCTGACGCGCGGCGAGCCCGCCGCCATCGCGGCCAGGGTGGCGGACGCGAAGCGCAAGCGCGGCCGCAGGCAGCCGCTCGGCCTGCCGAACGCCGGCTCCGTGTTCAAGAACCCGCCCGGCGACTTCGCCGGGCGCCTGATCGAGCTCTGCGGCCTCAAGGGTCGCGCGATCGGCGGCGCGCAGGTGTCGCCGCAGCACGCGAACTTCATCGTCAACACCGGGAACGCGCGCGCCGCGGACGTGCGCGCCCTGATGGACGAGATCCGCGACACGGTCTGGCAGCGTTGCGGCGTCCGGCTCGAGCCGGAGGTCCGGCTGGTGGGGGAGTGGTGAGGGTGGTGCGGCAGCGTGGACGGTTTCGCGGCAGGCGCGTCGGCGTGCTGTCGGGTGGGCTCTCGTCGGAGCGCGAGATCTCGGATCGCAGCGCGCGCGCCGTCGCCGCCGCGCTTCGCTCGGCGGGCTACGACGTGTGCGAGGTCGCGGTCGGCCGCGACGTCGCGAGCGTGCTCGCCGCCGAGCGCGTCGAGGTGGCCTTCAACGCGCTGCACGGCCGCTACGGCGAGGACGGCTGCATCCAGGGCCTGCTCGAGGTGCTCGGCATCCCGTACACCGGCGCGGGCGTGCTGGGCAGCGCGATCTCGATGGACAAGTGGCTCGCGAAGCAGCTCCTGCTCGCGGCCGGCGTGCCGACGCCCCCCGCGACGGTCGTCGGTCCGGGGCGCGAGGCGTGCGAGCTGCCGTGTCCGCTGCCGGTCGTGGTCAAGCCGCGCGGGGAAGGCTCGAGCAACGGTGTGTCGATCGTCCGCGACCCGGCGGCGCTCGAGGGCGCGCTCGCGCTCGCTCGGCAATACGACGACGACGCGCTCGTCGAGCAGTACGTCGCCGGACGCGAGGTCACGGTCGCGGTGCTCGATGGCGAGGCGCTGGCGGCGATGGAGGTCGTGCCGCTCGGCGACGAGCTGCACACCTACGACGTCAAGTATACGCCCGGCCGCGAGCGCTTCGTGCTGCCGGCGCCGCTCGGCGAGCACTACGCGCACGCGCTCGAGGTCGCGGTCGCGACGCACCGCACGCTGCTCGCCGGCCCGTACAGCCGCGTCGACCTGCGGGTGCGCGACGACGGCGCGATGTTCGTGCTCGAGTGCAACACGCTGCCCGGGCTGCACGAGCTCGGCTGGTTCCCGGCGATGGCGCGCCACGCCGGCATCGACTTCGTCGACCTGATCGAGCGGCTGCTCGACCTTGCGTCGCTGCACGTTCGCGAGACGCGGCTCGGCGGGGGCTCGGTCGCGTGAGGTGGCCGGTGCGACGTCGCGCCGCGGCCACGCGCCGCGCTGCGGCACGGCTCCGGCGCGCGAGCGCTCCGCGTGCCGAATCCAGCCGTTGGCGGATACGAAACGTCGTTTTTTTCCTCCTAGCCGGCGGATTCTGCTTTACACTCGGCCCGCTGATGCGCTACTGCATGGAACATCGTTATTTCGCCGTGCGGGCGATCGACATCGAGGGACTCGACCGACTCGATGCGTCAAAGGTGCGGGCGTGGTTGGGAATGGTGGAGGGGAGCAGCATCTGGCAGGCCTCGCCACAGGTGCTCGTGGCGAGGCTTGAAGCGCAGGCGGCAATCGCCGGGGCGGAGGTGCGCCGGCTGTGGCCGGACCGCCTGCGGGTGGTGGTCCACGAGCGCCGGCCGCGGGCGATCCTGCGCACCGACGCCGGGCTTTTTTTGCTCGACCAGTCGGGTGCCGTCATCGACCCGGCCGACGGCTTCGCCGGCGAGCTGCCGATCGTGAGCGTCGACGCCGCACGCTGGCGAGAGGCGTACCCCGAGCGCGCCCAGCCGGAGCTGCCGCTGCCGCGCGAGCTGCGCGAGGCGGTGCGCGTCGCGCGCCTGTTCGAGAGCGGGCTCGCCGGGATCCGGGTGTCGGAGGTCGCGCTGCAGCCGCCCGACGGCGGCGAGCGGCGCTTCGGCGGCAATGAGCGTCCGCACGTCGTCGCGTTCAGCGAGGACGGTCGGCTCGCCATGCGGCTCGGCTGGGGCGACTGGCGCGACAAGCTGTCGTCGCTGCGCCGCGTGCTCGCGCACGCCTCGGCCTCGGTGTCCGGCGTGGTGGGCGCGGAAGCCTCGGAGGAGGTGGCGATCGGCCGGCTCGCGGGCAGCGTCGACGTCAGCGACCCGCGCTCGGTGGTCGCACGCTGGGTCACTTCACAGGGGATGATCTAGAGCGATGGCGCGCAAGCAGGCGATCCACGTCGGACTCGACATCGGCACGCACAAGACCTCCGTCCTGGTCGCGGCGATGCACGACAACGGCCCGCACGTGATCGGCCTCGGCACCGCACCGTCGCAGGGGCTGAAGCGCGGCGTCGTCGTCAACATCGACTCGACGGTACACGCGATCCAGCGCGCGGTACGCGAGGCCGAGGTGATGGCCGACTGCGAGATTCACAGCGTGGTCGTCAGCGCCAGCGGCAGCCACATCCGCGGCTTCAACAGCCACGGCATGGTCGCGATCAAGAGCGGCGAGGTGAACGGCAACGACGTCGAGTCGGTGCTCGACGCGGCGCGTGCCGTCGCGCTGCCGATGGACCGCCAGGTCCTGCACGTCCTGCCGCAGGAGTACATCATCGACGATCAGGACGGCATCAAGCAGCCGCAGGGCATGTCCGGCGTGCGGCTCGAGGTGCGGGTCCACGTGCTGACCGCGGCGACCGCGGCGGTGCAGAACGTCATCAAGTGCTGCGAGCGGAGCGGCCTCGATGTGTCGCAGGTCGTGCTGGCGCCGCTCGCGTCGGCGAACGCCGTCCTGACCGAGGAGGAGCGGGACCTCGGCGTGGCGATGATCGACATCGGCGGCGGCACGACCGACCTCGTCGTATTCCACGCCGGCGCCGTGCGTCATACGGCGGTCCTGGGGCTCGGCGGAAGCCACCTGACCAACGACATCGCGGCCGGGCTGCGGACGCCGCCGCAGGAGGCCGAGAAGCTCAAGCAGCGCTTCGGGTCCGCGCTCGCGAGCACGGTCGCGAACGACGACATGATCGAGGTGCCGAGCGTCGGCGGCCGCGGCCCGCGGGTCCTGGCGCGGCAGATCCTCGCCGAGATCATCGAGCCGCGCGTCGAGGAGATCCTGACGCTGGTGTCGCAGGAGGCCGCGCGCGCCGGCGTCGACGGCATGATGGCGTCGGGCATCGTGCTCACCGGCGGCACGGCGAGTCTCGACGGCATCAGCGGCCTCGCCGAGCGCGTGTTCCACGCGCCGGTCCGCGTCGGCGCGCCGACGCAGAGCGGCGGCGGGCTCGGCGACATCGTCAGCGGTCCGGCCTACTCCACCGGGGTCGGCTTGCTGCTCGGGGTCGGGGCGCCCGGCCTCGAGCTCGCGCCCGCCGCGAGCAACGGCTCGCAGGGTGCGCTCTCGAAGGTGAAGCAACGCATGGGAGACTGGCTGCGCGACTTCTTTTGAGGTTGAGCGGATTCTCGTGATCTGAGAGGAAGTCGCGCGAAAGCGAACGGGCGAAGGGCAAAACGCGAGCGAGGAGCGAG
>JBFMAS010000033.1:0-4340 GCA_040755575.1 Thermodesulfobacteriota bacterium | reverse complement strand
CGCGGCCGAGACCGCGCTGCCCAGGCTCTCGGCCGCGCTCGCGCGCAGCCGGGTCGCCGACCCGCGCGCCGAGCTCGAGGGCGTCGTGCGCGAGCTGTACGAGCTCGTCGAGCGCACGCGCCTCGGCACGGCGCTGATCGAGCGCTCGGCGCTCGACCAGCCGGCGCTCGCGACGCTGTTCTACGTCGACGTGCGCCGCAAGCTCATCGAGCGCTTGACGCGCTACCTCGAGCGCCGGATCAGGAGCGGCGCGCTGCGCCCCGTGCCCGACCCGCCGACCGCCGCGCGCCTGATCCTCGAGACCATCACCTGGTTCGCGCGCCACCGCATGGGCGACGCGGACTCCGCGGCGATCGACGACGCGGCCGCGCGCGAGACCACGGTCGACTTCCTGGTGCACGGCCTCGCAGCGGCCGGGCGCGCGAAGGCGGCCCCGAGACGGCGATGATCCGCGTCGCCGCCGTCGCCACCTGGGCCGTCGTCGCGCTGCACGGCGCGCTGCTCGCCGCGGCGCTCGGCGACTACCGGGTGAGCGTCGACTCGGCCTACCACGTGGCGCTCGCGCGCCGGTACGGCGAGCAAGGCGCGTACTTCTGGGACGACGTGCACTACGCGCCCGCACACCGGCCGAACCTGCAGGGTCCGGCGGTGCACGTGGCGGTCGGCGCGCTCGGACGGATCCTCGGCGGCACGGGCGACGACTACGTCGTCGCGAACGCCCTCGTCGCGCTGGCGGGCTGGCTCGCCGCCGTCCTGACGCTCGGGCACTTCGCGCGCCGCGAGGGTCGCGACCGCGCGGCGCTGCTGGCCGTCGCCGCCTTCACCGGCAGCGCGTTCGCGTCGGGCTCGTTCTCGGTCAACATCCCGTCGGGCTGGCTGTTCGTCGTGACGCCCTGGGCGGTCGACGCGTTCCTGCGCGGCCGGACGGCGCTCGCGGCCGGGCTCACCGCGCTCGCCTGCTACACGCACCTCGGCGGCTTCCTGACCGCGCCGCTCGGGCTCGCCGTCGCGGCGCTGCTGACCGGCCGCTGGCGCGCGCTCGCGCGCGTCGGGATCGCCGTCGCGCTGCTCACCGCGCCGTACTGGGTGCACTTCCTCCGCGGCCTGCCCTGGTACGTGGGCCGCAAGGGGGACACGGCCTGGATGATCGACCCGCTGCCCGGCCTGCTGTGGGTCGGCGGGGTCGCCTGGGCGCTGCGCGCGCCGCGCGAGCGCGCCTTCCTGGTCGCCTGGGCGCTCGCGCCCCTCGCCTGGCTCGTGCAGGACGCGAGCCGCTTCGTCCTGCAATCCTCGCTCGCCGGCACCGCGCTCGGCGGCGTCGCGCTCGCCCGCTGGATGGAGCGCTGGCCGAGAGCGCGCGTGCGCACGGCGGCCACCGTCGCCTTCGTCGCGCTCGCGACGGTGTTCCCGCTCGGTCCGCCCGCGCTCGGCGCAGAGGTGATCTGGCTGCTCGCGCGCTTCCCGCGCATGCTCGACTGGCAGGAGCTGCACGCGGACGCGGGCGTCCTCCCCGACGACGTCGAGCGCGGGCGCCTGGTGCACGGCTACGCGGTCTACGTCGTGAGCGGCCTCGCCGCCTTCCGCGACCTCGAGGGCGAGCGCGGGCACTGGGTCGAGGTGCAGCCACGACCCGATCCGGCCGAGGAGATCCCGGTCGGCGACAAGGTCTACGTCCTCGCCCTGCCGCCGGACGACGAGCACCTGCGGGCGCTCGAGCGCCGCGGCTGGCTCGCGGTGCACGGCGGCGGCGCGTGGTCCGCGGTCGTCACCTTCGAGGCTCGTCCCTCGCTGGAGGAGGCGCGGCGCGAGCTCGGCACGACGCTCGCGCGCGACGCGGCGTGGATCGCCGAGCGCTGTGAGCACAACGCGATGGGCGACATCGTGGCGCTCGTCGCGAGCCCCGACGCGCTCGCGCGGCGCCGCGCAGTGCGCGGCGAATGCCGCCGCCGCGTGGCGCGCGTGCACACCGCGCTGCTCGCGTACTGCGGGGCGCTCGAGCCGTCGGACCCGGCGCGCGCACGTCTCTGCCGCACCGGCGCGCGCGCCGTCGGCTGGATGTGTGCGCTGGTCGGCGACGAGGCGACGCTCGACTTCCGCACCGCGGCGACGCACGAGCGCATGCGCGGCGACATGCGAGCGATCGCCGCGACGGCGGCGGCGGGGGGCGATCCGGAGCCGGCGTTCGCGGCGATGCTCGAGCGCTACGTCGAGGAGACGCGCGGCGGGCTGCTGGCCTCGCGGCGCGAGCTCGTGCCGCAGCTCGCGCCGTCGCCGGCGAGCGTCAGCTCCCCGGCATCCACGGCAGCAGCGACGCCGTAGGCCGTCGCACGGCGCTCGTCGTGCAGCGCCACCGCGGCGCCACGACGCACGTCCGGTTGGCGAAGCGGACGTACTCGACGTCGTGCAGCGCCTTCGTGCCGTCGGCCGCCTGCAGCTCGACGAACGTGCCGTCCTCGGACTGCGCCGTGACCGCGTACTGCCACGAGCTGCCCGCGAACGCGACCGTGTCGACGCCGGCGTCGCCGTAGACCTCGTCGTCGCCGGCGAGCGGCAGCAGGGTGTCGTGGCCGTCGGCGCCGTGGACGACGTCGTCGCCCGGCGTGCCGAGCACGCGGTCGTTGCCGCGGCCACCCCAGATCGGCATGCCCGCGATCTGCTCCGCGATCCCGTGCCCGCTCGCCGACCAGCGGATCTGGACGAAGGTGCTGTCGGCGCTGTCGCGCCAGATGTTGTACTGCGCCTGGTTGCCCGCGCCGTAGGCGGGGACCAGCGTGACCGTCTCGGGCAGGTAGCCGGTCCACCTCCGCCACCCCGCGGGCAGCACCGCCGCCTCGAAGTCGGCGATGGTCTCCTCGACGCTCGCCGCGCCGGTGGCCATCATCATGTAGCGGTTGCCCCAGACGTCCTCGACGAAGTAGCGCAGGATCGGCTCGCCTTCCGGCGCGTCGCCGTCGGTCGCGAAGAACGTCATGAGCTGGTTCTTCTCGTTCGCGCTGTAGCGCACGACGCCCGCGGGCGGCGTCGGCGAGCGGAATGCCGCATCCCAGGCGTTGAGCGGCGGCGGGTCGAGCGTCGCGTACTGGTCGGGGTCGTACGGCCAGTTGGCGCTGAGCGTGCGCGCGATCCGCTTCCACGTGAAGCCGTCGGGCGTGGTGACGACCGTGACGACGCCCTCGGGCTCGCCCGGGCTGCTCAGCGTCTCCTCGGCGTCGAACTGCGCGGTGCGCGGCGTGTTCTTCAAGTAGCCGGGCGGCGGCACGTAGTCCGGGCTGGCGAACAGCTCCGCCGGGATCGGGTTGGGCGGGTAGTCGAGGATGACGTCGGTCGGCCCCATGCGGTCGGCGCCGATCTGCGTGACGTCCGCGAGCTCGGACCCGGCGTCGGCGCGCGAGGCGGCTCCGAGGACGAGGATCGCGAGGAGGACACGGCTGCTACGGGTCATCGTGGACGAGCTCCCTTCTTCGTCCGAGGTCCGGTCGACCTCGGCGCTGCGGTTTCTTGTGGCACGCTGACTGCCACTTCTTCCTGATCGGCAGGCGCGCGCCGGCGCTTGAGCGCGAGTCGAGGACGGCGCCTGCGGCCGGCTCCCGACGCCATGCGCTCCGCGTTGAGGCGGCGCGGCGCGCTGCCTAGACTCCTCCTGCCCGCATGCGCGACGACACGACGCCCACCGGTCCGCTGGAGACGCTCGCCGACGAGCTCGAGGCCGTGAGCCCCGGCTTCGCGGGCCGCCTGCGCGAGACGGCCGCGCGCCTGGGCGCCGGCGTGCCCGTCGAGCTGATGCAGGAGTACTCCGCCTGCGTGCGCCGCGTCGTCGTGCTCGAGGGTGCGGGGCGCGAGGCGAGCCAGGCGCTGATCGCGCTCGACGCGGCCGACCTCGCCGGGATCGGCGTCGAGCTGCTCGAGGCGTGGTGTGCCGCCGCGGAGACGATCGCCGGGCACTCGGTGCGCGCGGCGTCGGTGTTCGGTGCGGCGGCGCTCACGGGCCTTCGCGCGACGCCGCGTCCGCGCGCGGACGAGCTCGGGATCGCGGCCGACGCGGTGGCGGCCCTGGCGCGCCGCCACGGCGGCGATCCGATCGTGCAGCGCTTCGCCACCGCCGCGGGCCAGGCCCTCGCGACGCGCGGCGGCGCGGTGGTCGAGGCCTGGGCGACGGCCGTCGAGCGCATCGCGTTCGGCTCGCGACGCGCGCTCGACGTCGCGAGCCGGCTACCGGACCACCCGGACCTCTCCGACGCGGAGCTCGCCGCGGCACTCGCGCTCGCCGCGCGCGTCGCGCCGCGCGTGCCGGCGCACGCGCTCGGGGCCCAGGTCGCCGGCGCGCTGGGGCGCAGCCCGGG
>JBFMAS010000032.1:0-3541 GCA_040755575.1 Thermodesulfobacteriota bacterium | reverse complement strand
GGGGCGCGCAAGCCGCCCGCGCGCGCGGCGAAGGGGCGCGCGGAGTCCGAGCGTCCAGCGCGCACGCGACGCTCCGGCTGAGCGCTCCGGCCGTGGCGCTCGACAGGTACCGCGCGAAGCGCCGCTTCGACGTCACGCCCGAGCCGCGCGGCACCGCACGCGAGCGCGTGCGCAGCAGGCGACCCGCCGCGCTGCGCTTCGTCGTGCACAAGCACCGCGCCACGCGCCTGCACTACGACCTGCGCCTCGAGTGGGACGGCGTGCTGCACTCGTGGGCGGTGCCGAAGGGGCCGTCGCTCGACCCGGGCGTCAAGCGGCTCGCGATGGCGGTCGAGGACCACCCGCTCGAGTACGCGGACTTCGAGGGCACGATCCCGGAGCGCGAGTACGGCGGCGGCACGATGATGGTCTGGGACCGCGGCACCTGGGCGCCCGAGGAGGCCGACGTGGCGCGGGCGCTCGAGCGCGGCGAGCTCAAGTTCGTGCTCGCCGGCGACAAGCTCGCCGGCTCGTGGGTGCTCGTCCGCACGCGCGGGCGCTCCTCCGCGCACGACGACGGTGCGTGGCTGCTGATCAAGCACCGCGACGACGCGGCGTCCGACGAGGACGTCACCGAGACGCGCCCGTACTCGGTCGCGACGGGCCGACTGCTCGCACAGATCGCGCACGACGAGGGCGGCGACGTCGCGAAGGCGGCGAGCGCCGACCCGCCGGCCGCCGTCGAGCGCCTGCTCGCGACGCTGCGCGGCGAGCCGGCTGCGGCGCGAGGCGAGCCCCGGCGGAACGCGTCCGGCCGGGCGGCGAAGCGCACGAGGAAGGCTTCCTGAGCCGCGACACCATCCCCTTCCGCGTGCAGCCGATGCTCGCGACCCTGGTCGAGCGGCCCTTCCACCTGCCGGGCTGGGTCTACGAGGAGAAGTACGACGGCTACCGGATCCTCGCCTACAAGGAAGGGTCCAGGGTGACGTTGCTGTCGCGCAACGCGAAGGACCGCACCGCGTCGTTCCGCGAGATCGCCGACGACGTCGCGCGCCTCGCGCCGCGCACGCTGCTGCTCGACGGCGAGGCGGTGGCCTTCGACGCGAAGCTCGTGTCGCGCTTCCAGCTCCTGCAGAAGGGCGAGTCGCCGGTCCTGTTCGCCGCCTTCGACTGCCTCTACGCGAACGGCCTCGACCTGCGCGAGCTGCCGCTCGCCCGGCGGCGCGAGGCGCTCGAGCAGGTGCTCGACGGCAGCGAGCGGATCTTCGCCGCGCGCCGGCTCGCGGCGAACGGCCTCGCGGCCCATCGCGTCGCGCGCAGGAAGGGATTCGAGGGGCTGATCGCCAAGGACGCGAGCTCGCCGTACGTTCCCGGTCGCAGCCGTCGCTGGCTCAAGGTCAAGGTCAAGCAGGAGGACGAGCTCGTGATCGGCGGCTACACGGAGCCCGCCGGAGCGCGCTCGCGCTTCGGCGCGCTGCTGGTCGGCGGCTGGCGCGACGGCGAGCTGTGGTACGCGGGCAAGGTCGGCACGGGCTTCTCGGAGGAGAAGCTCGATAGCCTGTGGCGCGCGTTCCAGCCGCTGATCGTCCCGCGGCCGCCGTTCGCCGACCCGCCGCGCGGCCGCGGCATCACCTGGCTGCGGCCCGAGCTCGTGGCGCAGGTCGCGTACACCGAGTGGACGGCCGACCGGAAGCTGCGCCAGCCGGTGTTCCTCGGCTTGCGCGACGACAAGGAGGCGAGCGAGTGCCTGCTCCCCGAGTCGGCGCCGTGAGGCCGCGCGAGCTGCGGCGCGCAGCGCTCCCTTTGCGGCGCGCGCGTGGTAGACGTCGCTCATGAAGTACCTGCACACGATGGTGCGCGTCTCGAACCTCGAGCGCTCGCTCGACTTCTACTGCAAGAAGCTCGGGCTCGAGGAGCTCGGCCGGCACGAGAACCCGGCGGGACGCTTCACCCTGGTCTTCCTCGCGGCGCCGGGCGACGAGAAGGCGCAGGTCGAGCTGACCTACAACTGGGACCCGGAGAGGCTCACCGGCGGGCGGAACTTCGGCCACATCGCCTATGCGGTCGACGACATCTACGCGACGTGCCAGCGGCTGATGGACGCCGGCGTGACGATCAACCGCCCGCCGCGCGACGGCCGCATGGCCTTCATCCGCTCGCCCGACGACGTCTCGATCGAGCTCCTGCAGCGGGGCGAGCCGCTGCCGCCGCGCGAGCCCTGGAAGTCGATGCCGAACACCGGCGTGTGGTGACCCTCGCTGCCCGTCAAGCAGCTCGGGGTTTGCCGCTCGTGTCGCGCGTCGCGCTGGTCGCGCTCATCTCACGTGCCAGCTCCTCCTCGTCGGCGCGGAAGCGGTAGAAGAAGTTGCCGTCGCGGAAGCCGTGCTCGTCGAGCACGTGGTGGATGACGCCGCGCTCGACCAGCAGCCGGCCGAGCGCGACGGCCTCGTCGCGCGGCACGCGCAGCTCGCGCACGAGCCAGTCGACCGCCTCGCGTCCGACGAAGCAGCGCGGGTAGACGGCGAGCAGGTGGCGCCGGTCGTGGATCGGCACGCTACCCTCGCCGCGCATGCCGGCCACCACCGCGGCGACCTCGGCCGCCGACCACACGCGCGGCCCGAGCGGCGTGTCCCAGCGCGCGAGCGCCAGCTTCGCCTCGCGCTCGCGCAGCCGCGCGATCGTCGTCCGCTCGGCGTCGAGGTGCTCGAGCCCGAGCTCGCGCCTCGCCCAGGCGACCAGGATCTCCTCGACCTGCGGCGGCAGCGTCAGCTCGCGCTGCGGGAAGGGGATGCTGAGCCCGTGGCGCGCGAGGCACAGGTGGATGCGGTAGTTGAGGTCGCTCGCGATCGTCGCCTGGGCGCGCGGCGAGCGCGTCCACACCAGCAGCTCGAAGGAGATCGCGCTGTCGTCGAAGGTCTTGAGCTCGACGCGCGGCGCCGGGTCGGCGAGCACCTGCGGGTGGCCGTCCGCCGCCTCGAGCAGCGCGGTGCGCACCTCGTCGACGTCCGAGCCGTAGGCGACGCCGACCGGGACGTGCAGCCGGCACACCGGGTCGCCGTGCGTCCAGTTCACCACCTCCTGCTCGAGGAAGCGCGAGTTCGGCACCAGGATCTTGACGCGGTCGTTGGTCAGGATCTCGGTGCTGCGCGCGCCGATCCGCTCGACCGTGCCGCTGAGCTCGCCGAGCGTCACGTAGTCGCCCGCCCGGATCGGCCGCTCCGCCCCGATCAGCAGGCCCGAGACGAAGTTGTTGGCGATGTTCTGCAGGCCGAAGCCGATGCCGACGCCGAGCACGCTCGCGGCCATGGTGACCGACCGCACGTCGACGCCCCACTGCTCGAGGATCACGATGCCGCCGAGGAGGACGAGCGCGTAGCGCGCGAAGGTCGCGATGGTGTCCTGCGCCGCCCCCTCCGCGCGGCGCAGGACGCGCGCGCGGAGCCCGCGGGTCACGGCACCGGAGGCGAGCCACAGCGCCGCGAGCAGCGCCGGCAGCGCGATCAGGTCGAGCGCCGAGTAGCCGTGCTCGCCGAAGACGAACAGCGGGCGCACGACGGCGTCG
>JBFMAS010000031.1:0-5038 GCA_040755575.1 Thermodesulfobacteriota bacterium | reverse complement strand
ACCGACACCGAGATCAGCGACAACGTGACGGACTCGGCCGGCGGCGGGATCCTCACCAACGGCGACGTCACGCTCGATCGCGTGACGATCGGCGGCAACCGGGCGAACGGCGGCGGTGCCGGGGCGCTCGTCGGCGAGCTCCTCATCGCGACCAACAGCACGATCAGCGGCAACGACGACGCGAACGGCTGCGGCGGCCTTTCCCTCGGCGCCGGCACGACCGGGATCCCGGACCAGCTCAGCAACGTGACGATCACCGACAACACGAATGCGACCGGCGCCGGCGGCGGCATCTGCAACTCCGGCGGTGCGCTCGTTCGCAACAGCATCATCGCCGGCAACCACGGCGCCGCCGGACGCGAGCCCGATTGCTCGGGGTCGTTCGTCTCGAGCGGCCACAACGTGATCGGCGCGCTCGTCGGCGGCGTGAGCTTTTGCTCCATCGCGAGCAGCACCGGCGACCAGATCGGTACCGCGGCGAGCCCGGTCGACCCGGAGCTCGAGCCGCTCGCCGACAACGGCGGCGCGACGAGGACGCACGCCCTGCGCGCCGACAGCCCGGCGCTCGACGCCGGCGACCCGCTCGGCTGCAAGGACCACCTGGACGCGGCCGTGACCGTCGATCAGAGCGGCGAGCCGCGGCCGCTCGACGGCGACGGCGACGGCACCGCGCGCTGCGACGCGGGCGCGTTCGAGCGCGGCGCCGGAACGTCGAGCCCGCTCTCGATCCGGCCCACCCGCGGCGGCAACGTCGGCTCGACGACCGTGCTGCTCTACGGAGCCGGCTTCGCCGCCGGCACGACCGTCAAGCTCGTGCGCATCGGCGAGGCGGACGTCGTGCCCGATCCGGTCGCGATCGATCCCGGCGGCGGCGTGCTGTCCGCGGTCTTCGATCTCGAGGGACGCGCGACCGGAGCGTGGGACGTGGTCGTCGACGGGCCGGGCGGCGGCACGACGCTCGGGGGAGGGTTCACGATCGAGGACGCGCGCCGGCCGGAGCTGTGGTCGAGCCTCGTTGGGCCGCCGTTCCTCCTGGTCGGGCGCGCAACCTCCTTCGTCTTCGTCGTCGGCAACCGCGGCAACGCGAACGCGCTCGGCGTGCCGCTCGCGCTCGGCGTGCCGCGCGGCTGGGCGGTCGATCTGAGGTTCGACGTGACGCCGCCGCCGGGTCACCCCGGGCCGGCGATCGACTGGGAACGCGTTCCTGCGACGATGGGCGCGACCGACTTCGCCGACGTGCAGGTGATCTCGCTGCTCCTCCCGGCGGTGTCGCCCGGCTTCGCCGGCACGCTGTCCTTCACCTTGACGCCACCGGTCGCCGACCTCGGCCAGACCAGAGAGCTGCGGCTCGCCCTCGGCGGACCGTACTTCCAGTCGCCGCTCGCGGCCGGCGTGGCGTCGACGCTGGCGAAGGGCGTGCGGCGCTACGCCCGGCGGGTGCTCGACGTCGGGATCCCGCAGGCCCTGCTGCCCGGCATCGAGGCGTACGTGACGGCGCAGCTCGAGGAGGCCGTGCGGCTCGGCGTGCTGGCACTGGTGAGCGGCAATCCGGCGCCGCACGCCCTGCCGCACTTCGTGGTGAGCGCGGTCGCTGTTTTCGCCCCGGGGCACGAGATCTGCACCAACGGCGTCGACGACGACGCCGACGCGCTCGTCGACCTGGCCGATCCCGACTGCCAGCCGGGCGACGATCAGGAGGAGGAAGGCGGGGACGGCGAGGAGGACGACGAGGATGAGGACGACGACCAGGAGGAGTGCGAGCCCGAGGAGGCGGAGAACCCCTGGTACGGCGACGACGACTGCGACGGCGAGCCCGATTGCAGGGAGGGCGGCTTCAACACCTGCCTGCCGCCGGGGCCCGGTGGTCCGGGGTCACCGTGGCCGCGCGACGGCGACGACGGGGGCGGTGGCGCCGCGTTCCCTCTCGGCGTCACCACGGTGGGATCGACCGATCCCAACGACAAGACCGGCCCGGGCGGGCCGGGAGCCGAGCGCTTCGTCACCGGGACCGATCCGCTGCGGTACCTGATCCAGTTCGAGAACCTCGCGACCGCGACCGCGAACGCGCTCGAGGTCGTCATCGACGACCCGCTCGACCCGACGACGATGGACCTGTCGACCCTGAGCCTCGGCCCGATCGCGTTCGGCGACCGCACGATCACGCCGCCGGCGGGGCTCGCGTCGTTCGCGACCGAGGTCGACCTGCGACCCGAGAAGAACCTGCTGGTGCGGATCCAGGCGGAGCTCGACGCGGCGACGAGCGTCCTCACGTGGCGCTTCACCTCGATCGATCCCGACACGGGCGAGCTGCCGACGACTCCCGACGGCGGCTTCCTGCCGCCCAACGTCGACCCGCCCGAGGGGCAGGGCAGCGTCGCGTTCACCGTCGATCCGCTGCCCGGTCTTCCGACCGGGACCGAGATCCGCAACCGGGCGAGCATCGTCTTCGACCTGAACGAGGCGATCGAGACCGGCGAGTGGCTGAACACGATCGACCTCGACGATCCCACGAGCGAGGTGACCGCGGCCGTGGCCGCGCCTTGCTCGCAGGAGATCGAGGTGACGTGGTCGGGCAGCGACGCGGGCTCGGGGATCGCCGGCTACGACGTCTTCGTCGCGACCGACGGCGGACCGTTCACCCTCTGGCGGCAGGGTACGGCCGCCACCTCGGCGGCGTACGTCGGCGAGTGGGGCAGCAGCTACGCGTTCGCGAGCGTCGCGCGCGACCGCGCGGGCAACGTCGAGGACGGCGCGCCCGCGCCCGAGGCGAGCGCGCTCGTCGGAGACTGCGGCCCGTTCGACCTCGCGGTGACGAAGATCGTCGCCCCGAAGGTCGTGACCTTGACTGCGCGCAAGCCCGTCGTGCGCAAGCTCGTCAAGGTCGAGATCCAGAACCGGAGCGCGGTCGCGCAGACCATCCCGAGCCTCGACGTGCTGCGCGAGCTGGTCGACCTCGACGTGCTCGCGCTCGCGTCGAGCTGCCCCGACGCGACGCCGGTGCTGCCGGCGGGCAAGCCGCAGAAGAAGCGCCCGATCACGCTCGGGTCGAAGAAGAAGCTCGTCGTCGCCTACCAGGTGACCTTTGGCTGCGCCGTCGACCCGGCGAAGAGCAGCGCGCGCGACCCGGGGCACGAGGACTTCGAGCTGCGCGCCATCGTCGCCCAGAGCGCGCTCGGCGGCGCGGATGCCTTCGCGCTCGACGACCAGTGCCCGCGCACGGTCGCGCCGCCGGGGGTCGTGGTCCCGTACCCGGACGGCAAGATCAAGGACAAAGGTTGCGGCACGAAGAAGGCGGACAAGACGTTCGGCGACCCGGTGCACGTGGACGTCGTCGACAAGCGGTAGGTCGAGAGGCGCCCGTCGGCGTCACGACGGGCGCTCGGCTCGCTCGGGCGGGCGCGATCGGCACGTCGTCGCGTCGCACGAATCGGGCGCATCGTCGGCACGGGCTTGACGAGCGCCGCTGCCGGTGCCAGCAGCGGCAGGTGCAGCAGAGCTCGGACCCCTTCGCGCCGGCCGCGCTCGGCCCGCTCCGGCTCCGCAACCGCTTCATCAAGGCGGCGACCTTCGAGGGCATGGCGCGGGACAACCTGGTCAGCGAGCGCCTGATCGACTTCCACCGCGCCATGGCCGCGGGCGGGATCGGCATGACGACGCTCGCATACGTCGCGGTGTCCGAGGACGGCCAGGGCGCGCCGGCGGAGATCGTGCTGCGGCCCGAGGCGGTGCCCGGTCTGCGCCGCCTCGCCGACGCGGTGCACGCCGAGGGCGCGGCCGTGTCGGCGCAGATCGGACACGCCGGTCCGGTCGCGGCGGCGACCGGGCGGCGCGGGCTCGCGCCGTCGCGTCAGTTCAGCCCGATCGCGTTCAAGCTCACGCGGGCGGCCTCGGAGGCCGACCTCGAGCGCATCGTCCGCGCCTTCGCGAACGCCGCCGTGCTGCTGCGCGACGCCGGCTTCGACGCGATCGAGGTGCACCTCGGGCACAGCTACCTGCTGAGCGCCTTCCTCTCCCCCGCTCTCAACAAGCGCAAAGATCGCTTCGGCGGCAGCGTCGCGAATCGCGTCGAGTTCCCGCGCCGCGTCGTGCGCGCCGTGCGCGACGCGGTCGGCGGCTCGATGGCCGTGCTCGCGAAGATGAACATGGCGGACGGCTTCCGCGGCGGCGTCGCGCTCGAGGACGCCATCGACGCCGCGCGTCTGCTCGAGGCGGACGGCGCGCTCGACGCGCTCGAGCTCACGGGCGGTAGCTCGCTCAAGAACCCGATGTTCATGTTCCGCGGCGACGCGCCGATCGAGGAGATGGCGCGCTCGTTCCCGCAGCCGCTGCGGCTCGCCTTCAGGCTGATGGGCCGGCGGTTCATGCCGTCGTACCCGTTCGAGGAGGCGTACTTCCTGCCGCTGGCGCGGCGCTTCCGCGCGGCGCTGTCGCTGCCGCTGGTGCTGCTCGGCGGGGTCAACCGGCTCGACACCGTGCGGCGCGCGCTGGACGAGGGCTTCGCGTTCGTCGCGCTCGGCCGCGCCCTGCTGCGCGAGCCGGACCTGGTCGCGCGCTGGCAGCGCGGCGACGCCTCGGATGCGAGCTGCATCCACTGCAACAAGTGCATCCCGACGATCTACCGCGGCACGCACTGCGTGCTGGTC
The DNA here is from genome assembly GCA_040755575.1 of Thermodesulfobacteriota bacterium. Lineage (GTDB taxonomy): Bacteria > Desulfobacterota > Binatia > UBA12015 > UBA12015 > DATCMB01. The sequence goes on along the minus strand of JBFMAS010000031.1, from coordinate 395 downwards.
CCGCCGGAGGAGCGGCCGGGACACCGGGACCGGTAGCGCCCGGGCAGTCGCCGAGCGCTTGCCCGGCCGACGCGCCCCATGTATCGTGAACGCCATTCACAAACGGAGGGGCGATGCCGGGCAGCGCGAGCTTCGGGTTCACCAAGCTGGTCGTCGACGACCTCGAGCGGATGGCGGCGTTCTACCGCGAGGCGTACGACCTGCACGCCGTGCAGCGCGTGCGCGGCGAGACGATCGGCGCCGAGGAGATCGACGAGATCGTGCTCTCCCCGGACCCGAGCGCGGCCTGGGGCTCGCTGATCCTGCTCCGCTACGTCGGCCGCGGCCCGTCGCCCGCGGGCGAGCTGATCCTCGGCTTCGTCACCGACGACCTGCCCGCGCTGCTCGACCGCGTG
>JBFMAS010000030.1:0-16529 GCA_040755575.1 Thermodesulfobacteriota bacterium | reverse complement strand
GGGTCTGCTTCGACGCGGCGAATTGCTCCACCACGCCTGACCCCAGGCTACCGACCTCGTGGGGTATTGGGCCGGGAGGGGACGTCTCACCCCTCTGGAGATGCGGGTTTCGTCCCGCGATGTGCACCTGGCAGCGCTGAATCTCGATCTTCGGCCAGTGCCGACGCAGCGCTTCGCGCAAGCCGGGATTGCCGTCGATGATCGCCAGTACCGGAGCGCGTAGTCCGCGCTCCATCAGGTTCGCAACCACATCACGCCAGGCAGCGGCGCTCTCCTCGCCGGCGATCCGCATGTCCAGCACGACCTTCTCGCCGTCGGAGCGCACGCCAAGCGTCACAAGCACGGGAACGCGCTCGCGACGCCTGCCGATCCGCACCTTCGGGTACCAGCCGTCCATCAGCAGGTAGCCGATCTCCTCGTTCGCCAGATCCCGCGTCCGCCAGGACTCGAAGTCCTCGCTCATGCGTCCGACCAGGCGCGACACCGCATCCTTCGACAGCGGCGCGCCGTTGAGCAGCGGCGCCAACGCCGACTTTACCCGTCGCGTGTTCGTCCCAGCCAGGTATATCCCGAGAATCGCCTCGTCGACGCGCGTCGTGCGCCGCTGATAGCGAGGCACCACCTGGCTTTGCCATTCACGCGTCGCCCCGTTGCTCATGTCCAGCCGCGCTCGCGGCACCGCGAGCGTCGTCGGCCCGAGGCTCGTCGTCAGCGTCCGCGATCGTGTTCCGTGGCGGTACCCGCGCCGATCCTCGCCAACGCGAGCCGAGCTCGCAGCTCCGAGCGCCGCTTCCAGCTCTTCCTCGACGATCGCTTCGATCGCTTCGCGCACGCGCTCGCGCATCACCTGCTCGATCGTGTCGCCGTCGAACTCCGACCGCCCTTCTCCGACCTTCTGCTTCCTGCTATCCCTCGCCACGGCGTCATCCTCCGGCACCCGCCGGCAAGCGGGCGCAGCTGATTGGTCTCAACTGCGCCGGATGATGACGCCTTCTTCACTTTTCCACCAACTTCACGACACTACCGATCGACGTGGCAGACGATCAGCAGTCGACCCCGGGCCGAGTGGCCCACCGTGACGAACCGATTTTCGTCGTCGGAGTGATCAGGGTCTCCGAAGGTCGCTGCGAGCGGATCGTAGAAGACCGTCACGGCTTCGTCGAACGACACGCGATGCTTGTTGACGTTTCCCGCGGCCTTGTCGGTGTCCCACTCAAAGCGCATCGTGCCATCTCAGAGTCGTCGGCTCAGCGCGGCTAACAACAAATGGGCAGTTCCGTATAACGCCACCTGTCCGCTCTATGATTCGATTCATTCAGGCGACGCCCGCCTCCCGCATCACCTCCTCCGTGTGCTCGCCGACGAGCGGCGGCCTGCGCACGAACCGCCACGGCGCGCCCGGCAGGATGAACGGCGCGCCCGCGTAGAGGAACTCGCGCCCGAGCTCGGGGTGGTGCACCGGCACCCAGAAGCCGCGGTCGTGCAGGTGCGGGTCGTCGAGCGTCTCGTCCGGCGTGCGGCACGGCGCCCAGGGGAAGCCGGCGGCCTGCCCGGCGCGGTAGATCTCATCGGCGGTGTGCAGCGCGCAGTAGCGCTCCAGCGCTGCGAGCATGCGGCGGTGGAAGAGCGGGCGCTGGTCCGGCGCCGCGAGGGCGGGGTCGCGCAGCGGCGCGTCGAGGCCGTCGGCGGCGAGGAGCCCGAGCAGCTTCTCGATCACGCCGCCGCCGAGGAACTCGGCGACGATGGTCGCGACGTGCACGCCGTCCTTCGCCGGGAGCTGGATGCCGAGCACGGCGCGCGGGCTCACGAGCCCGGTGAAGACGTACTGCGGCACGTGCCACTCGGTGATGCTGACCGCGGCCTCGTGCACCGAGACCTCGACGTCCTGGCCGCGGCCCGAGACGTCGCGCGCCAGCACCGCCGCCATGACGCCGTGCACCGCGTAGACGCACGCCGTCTGCCACGCCTGCCCGCCGTCGCAGGCGAGCGGCGGGTCCTCGGGGCCGTAGCCGCACACCGCCATCGAGCCGCCGTGCGCCATCAGCGTGAGATCGGTCGCCGGGCGGTCGCGCCACGGGCCGTCGAGGCCGAAGGGCGTGACGGTGCACAGGATCGCGCCCGGTGCGCGGCGGCGGAGCTCCGCGCCACGAACCAACCCGAGCCGCTCGAGCTCCGCCGGCGCGCCCGACGCGAGGACGACGTCGAAGCGCGGCAGCAGCGCGTCGAGCGTCGCGCGTCCCGCAGGGCTCTCGAGGTCGAGCACCAGCGAGCGCTTGCCGACGTTGTAGTGCCAGAAGTGCAGGCTGCGGTCGGGGTGCGGCTCGTCCCGGTAGAAGGGACCCACGCGCCGCGACGGCGCGCCGCCCTTCGGCTCGAGCCGCACCACGTCGGCGCCGAAGCCGGCGAGCAGCCGTCCGGCGTACTCGCCGCCCGCGTCGCCGACCTCGAGCACGCGCAGGTCGTCGAGCACGCCGCCCGTCGCACTCGCAACAGCGTTCACCGCAGCACTCCTGCCTCGTCGAGCGCGCGGATCTCGTCCGCCCCGAGCCCGAGCAGGGAGCGCAGCACCTCCGCCGTGTCCTCGCCGATGCACGGCGGGCCGCGCCGGATCACGCCGCCCGCGTGCACGTCGCCGTCCGACAGCCGGAACGGCGGCCGCTCGAGCGGCCAGGTGCCGGTCGCGGCGTGCGGCAGCGGCACGAAGTAATCGCGCGCGCGGAGCTGCGGGTCGCGCTCGACGCGGTCGCGCGCGTCCGCGACCGGCGCGGCCGGCACGCCCGCAGCGCACAGGCGCTCGGCGAGCTCCCAGGCGTCGTGCGCGCGGGTCGCTTCCTCGACGCAGCGGTCGAGCTCGTCCTCGTGCGCGCGCCGCCCGGCGACGTCGGCGAAGCGCGGGTCGCGCGCCCAGGGCGGATCGCCGAGCGCCGCGCCGAGCCGCCGCCAGTCGGCGTCGTCCCGGCACGCGATCGCGATCCAGCGGTCGTCGCCCGCCGCGCGGTACGCGCCGTGCGGCGCCATCGGCGGCTCGGGGCTGCGGTTCCCCGGCGGGCGGTCCGGGCGCCGGTAGCTGCGTCCGTTTGCTTGACGATCGAGCGCCGCGGCGCCGGTCAGCGGGATGCCGGGCTCGATCTGCGCGACGTCGACGTGCTGGCCCTCGCCCGTGCGGTTCCGGTGCCGGAGCCCGAGCAGCACCGCGTACGCGCCGAGGTAGCCGCCCATGTGGTCGAGGTAGGAGAACGACCAGCCGGCAGGACGCCGCCCGGGCAGGCCGAGCATCGTCGTCAGGCCGGTGAAGGCCTGCGCCGTCGGCCCGAGCGTGACGTGCCCGCGGTCGCGCCCCGTGTGCCCGAAGCCCGACATGCTGACGTAGACCAGGTCGGGCTTGATCCGCCTGAGCTCCTCCCAGGGCAGCCCCATGCGCGTCATCGCGCCGGCGGAGAAGCTCTCGGTGAGCACGTCGGCGCGCGCGATCAGGCGGCGCAGGAGCTCGAGGCCGCGCGGGTCCTTCAAATTCAGCGCGACGCTCCTCTTGCCGCCGAAGTTGTACTTGAAGAAGATGCCGCCGCGGTCGAAGCCGAGCTCCGGCGTCCACGGCGTGCCGAGCCCCGGCCTCACCGCTCGCTTCTCGCCGGGCAACGGCACGAACGGCGGCATGACGCGCACGGGGTCGGGCCGCGTGCGCGACTCGACGCGGATCACCTCCGCGCCGAGCGCGCCGCACAGCGCGGTCGCCTGCGCGCCGTAGCCGAGGCGCGTGAGATCCACGATGCGGACGCCGGCGAGCGGCGGCGGGCTCGTTGCTTCGCGCACGGCTCCTTCGTGCCCCACACGAGGTCCGGCGATCAAGGGACTCGCGCGAGGCGTGCCGCTCGACGCGGTTGCGCGCCGCGACGAATGGAGGCAGACCGGGGCCGATGGCGACGACGGGCGCCGTGCCTGCAGGACCGAGCCGCCGCGCGTGCATCGTCGGCGTCGGCGAGACGCGCTACGCGCGCTGGGGCGGGATCACGGCCGCGAGCGAGCACGCGCTCGCGCTCGAGGCGATCCTGCGCGCCGTCGCCGACGCGGGGCTCGAGGTCGACGCGGTCGACGGCCTGTGCTCCTTCGCGGGCGACCGCAACGACCCGGCGTTCCTCGCCTGGGACCTGGGCCTGCCGGAGCTGCGCTTCGCGAGCATGGTGTGGCTGCCGGGCGGCGGCGGCGGGTGCGCGGCGGTCGCGTCCGCGGCGCTCGCGGTCGAGAGCGGCCAGGCGGAGGTCGCGGTCGCGTTTCGCAGCCTCTGCCAGGGGCAGTTCCACCGCTTCGGGCAGGGGCCGGGCGCGCGCGCCGACCGCGAGCGCCGGCCCGCGCTCCGCCGCGCGCAGTCGCTGCTCGACGCCCACACCGCGTTCACCTTCCCGTTCGGCATGCTCAACGCGCCGATCGTCTACGCGCTGCCGATGCGTCGCCACATGCACCTCTACGGCACGACCGGCGAGCAGCTCGGCCACGTCGCCGTGACCTTCCGCGCGCACGCGGCGCGCAACCCGCGCGCGGTGATGCGCGACAGGCCGATGACGCTCGAGGACCACCAGGCGTCGCCGATGATCGCCGACCCCTTCCGGCTCTTCGACTGCTGCCTCGAGAGCGACGGCGCGTGCGCGGTGGTGGTGACGACGCGCGAGCGGGCGCGCGACTGCGCGCGCGGCGGCGTCGAGATCCTGTCCTCCGCGCAGGGCGCCGTGCACGGCTACGGCTGGGGCCCGTTCGCGACGAGCGACATCCCGGACGAGAGCTACGCGACCGGCGGCGGCGCAGGCGTCGCGCGCCGGCTGTGGGAGCGCGCCGGGCTCCGGCCCGCGGACGTCGACGTGGCGCAGCTCTACGACCACTTCAGCGGCCTCGTGCTCTTGACGCTCGAGGACTTCGGCTTCTGCGCGCCCGGCGAGAGCGGGCCCTTCGTCGCGGGCGGCGCGCTCGCCTGGCCGCACGGCGCGCTGCCGGCGAACACGCACGGCGGCAGCCTGTCCGAGGCCTACATCCACGGCTTGAACCACGTCGTCGAGGGCGTGCGCCAGCTGCGCGGCGAGTCGACGTGTCCGGTCGAGGGTGCGCAGGTCTGCCTCGTGACGAGCGCCGCCGGGGTGCCGACGAGCGCGCTGCTGCTCGGGCGGCGCTGAGGGCGGTCGCGCATGAGCAGCACGCCACGCTGGTTCCCCGACGACATGCCGACGCCCGCGGCGAGCCGCGAGACGCTCGCCTGGTGGCAGGCGGCGGCGCAGCACCGCCTCCTCGTCCAGCGCTGCAACCGCTGCGGGCGCACGCGCCAGCCGCCCGGGCCGCTGTGTCCCTCGTGCCGCTCGTTCGACCTCGGCTGGCAAGAGCTCTCGGGACGCGGCACGGTCTACACCTACACCGTCGTGCACCGCGCCTTCGTGCCGTCGCTCGCAGGCCGTCTGCCCTACGTCGTGGTCGTGGTCGAGCTCGAGGGCGGCGGCGGCGCGCGCCTGGTGTCGAACCTGGTCGACGCGGATCCCGCGTCGGTGCGCGTCGGGATGCCGGTCGAGCTGGTGTGGGAGGACCTGTCGCCGGAGCTCGCGCTGCCGCGCTTCCGTCCGGCGCGCTGACCGCCGGAAGCCGGCTCGTCGCGCGAATCGTGCGCCGCCCGCAATACGCCGCGGGTGACGCGGCGTCCCATGGGGAAGACCACTCGGAGGAGGGACATCCCCATGAAGCATCGATCGACGACGCGCACGCTGGCGCTCGCGACGCTGCTCGCCGCCCTGGCGGCGGGCTGCACCAACATCCCCGATCGCCCGGAGTCGGGCATCGGGCTCGATCGCGGGACGCAGCGCGTGCTGCTCGCGTGCCAGAAGACCGTAAACCGGCAGTCGGCGAAGTTCGTCGCGGCCGGCCTCAAGGGCCTCGGCCGCTGCGTCGAGTCGGCGGTGGCGCTGCGCATGGAGGAGGACGCGCTGGCCGGGAGCCAGACCGGCGAGACCGCGGCGCGCCGTGCGGCGCTGGTCGAGCGCTGCGAGGCCGACTTCGCGCGGCTCGGCAAGGCGTCCGTCAAGCTGATCGGGGCGATCCAGAAGGCGTGCGAGCCGGTCGAGGACGCGCTGCTCCAGTCGGCGGCCTTCGGCGACCCGCTGCGCTTCCGCGCGTTCAACGCCGCGGTGGACGCGCTCGGGCACGACGAGCTGATCGTCGGCAACGCCCGCGAGCTCGGCGGCCTGGTGTGCGGCGTCGGCGTGCAGGCGGTCGGCGGGATGCTGTTCGTGCAGGCGCCGCGGCACGCCGACGCGATCCGCACGCTCCTCGGCGTGTTCCCGAGCGGCTTCGAGGCGCAGCTACGGACGTTCCTCGACCCCCGCTGCGTCGACGTCGACGAGTGACGGCCTACGCCGTCTCCATCCCCGGCAAGTCCCCGCTCTCGCGCCACCGCGCGAGGAGACGGAAGTACTCGACCGAGCCGCCGCCGTAGAAGCCGTCCTGGCCGTTGCGCTCGCCGGGCTTGCCCTCGTTGTTGTAGTAGCCGGGCGTGCACTCCTCGAGGAACTGACGGCCGATGCCGGACAGGCGGACGATGGTCTCGACCCACTCCCGCTCGGCGTCCTCCGACGCCTCGACCGTGCGCCAGCCGCGCTCCATCGCGTGCTTGACGATCCACGCGACGTGGCGGCTCTGCTCGTCGAGCAGGTGCGGGAAGTTGACGGTGAAGCCGGCCTGCTGCGGGCCCAGCACGTAGCAGTTCGGGAAGCCGCGGCTGTGCATGCCGTGCAGCGTCTGCAGGCCGCGCGACCACTTGTCGCGCAGGCTCGTGCCGCCGCGGCCGACGACGTCGTAGCCGGCGCGGCGCGTGTAGTCGGTGCCGACCTCGAAGCCGGTCGCGTAGATCAGGCAGTCGAGCTCGACCTCGACGCCGTTCGCGACCACGCCCCGCTCGGTGACGCGCTCGACGCCCTTGCCCCGCGTGTCGACCAGGGTGACGTTCTCCCGGTTGAACGTCTGCAGGTACTCGTCGTGGAAGCACGGCCGCTTGCAGAACTGCCGGTAGTACGGCTTCAGCGCCTCGGCGCGCTCGCGGTCGCGGACGAGCGCGTCGACGCGCGCGCGGATCTGCTCCATCTTCTCGAAGTCCGCGAGCTCGAGCGTCTGCATCGGGTCGCGCGGCTGTCCGCCGCCCGCACCGGCGTCGCCGCGCACCATGACCAGCAGCTTGCGGATGATGTCGGTCCAGCCGTCGGCGACCAGGTCCTCCTCCTGGAAGCCGCCGGTGACGAGCGTGTTGAAGTTCTCCATGCGCCTCTTCTGCCAGCCGGGCTCGAGCGAGCGCGCCCACTCGGGGTCGGTCGGCCGGTTCGCACGCACGTCGATCGAGGACGGCGTGCGCTGGAAGACCCACAGGTGCTCCGCCCACGCGGCGACGTGCGGCACGCACTGCACGGCGGTCGCGCCCGTGCCGATGATGCCGACGCGGTTGCCCGTGAGCCCGGTGAGGCCGCCGTCCGGGCCGCCGCCCGTGTAGCGGTAGTCCCAGCGGCTCGTGTGGAACGAGTGGCCGCGGAACGACTCGATCCCCGGGATGCCGGGCAGCTTCGGCCGGTTGAGCGGGCCGTTCGCCATGCAGACGAAGCGCGCGCGCAGCGCGTCGCCGCGGTTGGTCGCGACGACCCAGCGCGCGGCGTCCTCGTCCCAGGTGAGCGCCTTCACCTCGGTCTGGAACAGCGCGCCGCGGTAGAGGTCGTACCGGCGTCCGATCGCGCGAGCGTGCTCGAGGATCTCCGGGGCGTGCGAGTACTTCTCCTTCGGCACGTAGCCGATCTCCTCGAGCAGCGGCAGGTAGATGTACGACTCGACGTCGCACTGCGCGCCCGGGTAGCGGTTCCAGTACCAGGTGCCGCCGAAGTCGCCGCCCTTCTCGACGATGCGCAGGCTCTCGACGCCGGCCTCGCGCAGCCGCGCGCCGGCGAGCAGCCCGCCGAAGCCGCCGCCGATCACCACCACGTCGACCTCGTCGCGGAGCGGCGCGCGCGCGAAGCCGGGCTCGACGTAGGGGTCGTCGACGAAGTGCGCGAACGCGCCCGTCACCTCGACGTACTGCGCGTTGCCGTCCGGCCGCAGCCGCCTGTCGCGCTCGGCGCGGTACCTGGCGCGCAGCGCGTCCGGGTCGAACTGCAGCCCGGGCGCAGCGGGGGTCGAAGGGGGCTTTGACGCTTCGCTCGACATGGGGCGGAATGCTCGGTGCCGAGGCCCCAGCAGTCAAGCGGACGCCGTGCCGGAGGTCGGATCCCGAGCCTCAGCGGATCGGACCGCGCACGCAGACGTCGATCTCGTCGTTCGCGTCGCCGCCGACCAGGTTCGTCGCATACGTGCCGAACGCGACGTGGCGCGCGTCGGCGGAGATCGCCGGCGCCTCGCTGTGACCGTTCGCCTCGACGCGTGCCGGGCCGACGCTCACCCTGCGGGTCCGCCCCTTCTTGCGGTCGCGCACGAAGACGTCGGTCGCGTCGTTGTGGTCGCTTCCGATCAGGTTCGACGCGTAGGAGTCGAACGCGACGAACCGCCCGTTGCGCGAGATCGTCGGGTTGTTGCTCCAGTCGTTGCCCTCGACGCCTGCGGCCCCGACGCTGACGCGCTCCGTCTTGCCGTGCTGCAGGTCGTGCACGAAGACGTCGGACTGCCCGTTGCCGTCGCCGGGCACCAGGTTGTCGGCCGAGGACTCGAAGACGACGAAGCGGCCGTTCGCCGACATCGACGCCAGGTAGCTCGTCGTGTTGCCCTCGACGCCGTTCGAGTCGACGCTCACGCGCCGCGTCTCGCCCGTCGTCCGGTCGTGGACGAAGACGTCGAACGTGCCGTTGCCGTCGTTCGCGACCAGGTTCGACGCGGCGGAGGCGAAGGCCACGAAGCGCCCGCTGGCGGACATCGCGCCCGGAGGGAGGTAGTCGCTGCGCCCGTCGCTCTCCGTGCCGGACGAGCTCACGCTGATCCGCGTCGTCTCGTGCGTCGCGCGGTCGTGCACGAAGACGTCGACCTGGCCGTTGCCGTCGCCGGAGACCAGGTTCGAGGCCGCGGAGGTGAACGCGACGAAGCGGCCGTCGGCCGACGTCGCCGGATAGGCGCTGTCCGCATTTCCCTGCTCGCCGGTGGAGCTCACGCTGACCCGCTCCGTCGTGTGGGTCTCCCGGTCGCGGACGAAGACGTCCTCCTTGCCGTTGGTGTCGTCCGCGACCAGGTTCGAGGCCGCGGACGTGAACGCGACGAAGCGGCCGTTTCCGGAGATCGCCGCATAGCCGCTCCAGTCGTCGCCCTGCTCGCCCGTCGAGCTGACGCTGACCCGGCGCGTCTTGCCGGTGCTCCGGTCGTGGACGAAGACGTCGCTGCGGCCGTTGGTGTCGCCCGCGACGAGCCGGCGTCCGCTGGTCTCGAAGGCGACGTAGCGGCCGTCCGCGGAGATCGACGTGTAGCCGCTCCACGCCTTGACCTGCTTGCCCCGCGAGCTGACGCTCACCCGCGTCGTCGTGGACACTTCCGCGGCCAGGCCCGGCGACGCCGGCGCGACCAGCACGAGCGCCAGCCCGAGCGACGCTGCCCCGCGTCGCGCGAGCGCCGCGCGGGTCGACCGGCGGAGCGCGTGATCTTCACGGACGTCGAGAAGGCGCATACGGATCCTCCACGACGGTGGCGCTACCTTTCGGGTAGCGGGCGCTACCCGGAACCCGGGCGCCCGCGGCCTGGGCTAGCGAGCGAGCAGCTCGCGCTCGGCCACCGCGAGCAGCTCGCGCGGCGTAGCGGCCGCGACCACGCGTGCGCCCGAGAAGCGGTCGAACCACCGCTCGTACGCGCCGCACGCGACCTCCCAGCCGCGTCGTGCGTAGACGACGTTCGTGCCGCCGAAGTAGCTCGCGAGGTAGGAGCCGCCGCCCAGCACCGAGACGAAGCGCCGGCAGCCGGCGAAGAGCCGCAGCTGCAGCTCGTTGAAGCCGAGCTCGGGGTGCATCTGCTGCAGCTCCTGCACCGTGACCACGTCGGGCCAGCGCTCCTTGACGGCCTCGATGTCGCCCATCTCGCGCACCCGCTGGTGGTCGTTGACGATGTCCGCGGCCCGCGGCCGCACGTAGACCACCTGGAAGCGACGGCGCAGCCGTCCGATCAGCTCGAGCAGCAGGGGGACGTCCATGTAATTGACGGCGAAGCCGCGCCACAGGTAGCGCTCGTCGCTCGCCTTGTTGCCGACGATGCAGAGCTCGCGCTCCCAGGCGAAGCGCTCGTCGCGGTACACCTCGCGGTAGGGCGGCGGGCGCCAGCGGCGCTCGTCGAGCGTCCGCGGGAACGCCTTCCGGTCGTAGCGCAGCCCGAAGCCGCGCTCGCCGAGCGGGTACTCGGTGATCGGCACGTAGCGCCGCCTGGTCGCGCGCTCCTCGTGCCGCGGGGAGAAGTAGTAGAGGCAGCGCGTGTCCCGCGTCGCGACGGTGCGCTGGAGCCGCCCCTCGAGGTGCAGCCAGTACGCGTAGGGGATCACGGCGAGCAGCTCGAAGGCGAACTCGCCGAAGTACTGCGTGCCGGTCGCGAGCGTCTCGCTGCACGGCACGCCGAAGCGCGTCGCGATCAGCGACGCGAGCGCGAAGTCCTTGCGCGAGAAGCAGGCGATGCGCTCGATCTCGCCCGCGCTCGCGCTCGACCACAGCTCGGGCGCGCGCGCGAGCGCGCCGAGGCGCGCGCCGCCGGTGCGCAGGCACGCGCGCAGGAGCGCGCGGCGCTCGGCGCCCGGCACCGTGCCGTCGAGCCAGCGGACCGCTGCGCGCGGCAGTGCGCGGGCGAGCGACAGCGGCTCGTGCAAGGGTCCGGGGAGGCCCCACGTCCGCACCGCGTCGCCGTCCTGCGCCGCCGCCGCCGGATCGCAGCGCCGCGACGGGTCGGCGAAGCGCTCGAGCACCGCCACCTTCATCCGCTCGCCTCGACCCACGGCTTCAGGATGCGCGCCAGGCGCCGCGCGCGGAGCGGCCTGCGCGCGGCGCGCCACCGCTCGGCGACGCCGCGCGCGACCGAGGCGACGCGCGCGGCGAGCGGCTGCTCGCGCTGCGCGAGACGCCGCACCAGGCTCGCCACCATCGTCGCCGGGTCGGGGCTGGTCGCGAAGTGGACGAGGCGCGGCGCTCCTGCGGGCGCGAAGCGCGTCCGCTCGGCGTACGGCCGCGCGTGGTAGGCCGCCGAGGCGCGCTCGAGCGCGCCGAGCAGCGGCTCGATCGAGGCGTCGAACGAGTAGCCGGCCCGCGCCGCACGCGCGGCGTCGCGCTTCGCGCGCGTCCGCACCTCGTGCTCGAGGTCTGCCCGCAGCGCATCGTAGTCGCCCCGGACGAGATCCACGCCGATGCCGAGGCGGCGCAGCTCCTCCCAGCGGTGCGCGCCCGGCCGGCGGTCCGAGATCACCGGCAGCCCCGCCAGCACGTAGGTCGAGACGCGGTTCGGGATCGCGGCGCGATCGTCGAGCTCGGGCCAGGGCAGCGGGCTGCCGACGTACGACCAGCCGGCGTCGTAGCGCGAGAACTCCTCGACCCAGCGCGCCTTGACCGCACGCAGCTCGGGCCACGCGGCGCCGCGCGTCTGCAGCGAGGGGTGCACGTGCAGGTAGCGGCCGAGCAGCGCCGCGTGGCGGCGCGCGTCGCGCGGCGCCAGGTCGTCGGCGATCGAGCGGTAGACCTGGTCGAAGCCGTTGCCGTAGACGTGCACGTGGATGCCGCGCCGCGCGGCCGCGAGCACGTCGACGCCGAACGGCCGCCCGATGCACACCGTGTGGATCTCGTCACCGCGCGACGAGAGCGGCTCGGCGAAGCGGTCGTTCATGAACTCGCGCTTCGGGCGGTCGCCGTCGAGGAAGTCGATCGCCTCGCAGCGGTCGAAGAGGTCGAGCCCGCAGCCGCCGCGGCTGCGCGGCGTCTTCCAGTAGACGAGCTTCTCGCGGTTGCAGAACACGTGGCCGTCGAGCGCGCGCGCGACGTCCGGGTCGAGGTTCTGCACGTCGAAGCCCCAGTGCCGGACGATCGGCACGTCGACCGCGCCGCGCGCGCGCTCGGCGAGGAGCGTCCGCAGCACCGACCACACGCCGTGCTCGACGCCCGGCGAAGGAGGCGCCCACAGGCGTGCGTCGTACGCCTGGAAGAGGCTGTAGACGCAGTCGATGCGCTGCTCGCGGATGGTGCGCGCGGCGTCCTCGAGCGCGACCGGCCGCACGACGTCCTCGAGCGCGGGATACGGTCCCTGGTCCCAGCCCATGCTGCGCGTCCACAGGCCCCACAGGACGTGACCGCGCTCGGCGAGGCTGCGCACACGCTCGGGGTTCCAAGAGAGAGCACCGACCAGTAGAAGTCTCATCGCGTCGCACCGACGGTCTCTTGCGGCGGGAGGAGGTCAGGCGAGGGCGTGAAGGCGATCGTCATCGGAGCGGGTTTTGCCGGGGCGTGCACCGCGTGGCTGCTGCGCGAGCGGCTCGGCGCCGAGATCACGATCCTCGAGCAGGATCACGTACCGGGCGGGATGCTGCGCACCTCGTACACCGCAGAAGGTCTGCCATACGAGTACGGGCCGCGCGTGGTCAGCGTCTTCCGTGGCACGCCGGGCATCCTTCCCTTCCTCCGCCGCTTTCTCAAGCTCGAGGAGCGGCGCATCTACCAGGGGACGCGGCTGCGCCCCGACTGGCCGGTGATCCCGTTCCCCGTCGACCGCGCGAGCGTCGGGCGGCTGCCGTGCGGCGAGCAGGTCGCGCGCGAGCTCGCCGAGATCGCCGCCGCCGGACGGGAGCCGTCGGACGAGAGCCTGGAGGCGTACCTGCGCACGTCGGTCGGGCCGACGCTGACGTCGCTCGCCTTCGCGGGCTTCAATCTAAAGTTCTGGGGGCGACGGCTCCGCGACATGCCGGCCGAGTGGGGCAAGCTCAGGCGGCTCGACCGCATCGCCGAGACCGGCGACTTCCGCCTGCCGAGCGAGGCGCCGCACCACTATCCTCGGGGCGGCTTCAACTCGCTCTTCGACCAGCTCCTCGAGGGCTTCGACGTCCGCTACGGGAGCCCGGCAATCCGTGTCGCGTCCAACGGCGGCGGCGTGACGGTCGCGAGCGACGGCGCCACGCTGCACGCGGACCTGGTCGTCGCGACGGCGCCGATCGACGCGCTCCTCGGCTACCGCTTCGGGCCGCTCGAGTGGCGCGGCTACCGCGTCGAGACCGAGGTCGCGCCGGAGCCCGCTCGGGCGGAGCTCGGCCGGGCGCCCGACGGCGTGCCGTTCGCGTGGCTCTACACGCCGTGGGCGGAGACGCCGGTCTGCCGGACGACCGACTTCGGCGCGATCCACCAGGGCGAGGCGCGCCCCGGCCCGTCCGTCGTGCTGCGCGAGATCGTCGACGACAAGGTGCGCATGTACCCGGTCTGGTGGGAGGACGAGAAGTTCTACCGCTACCTCGCCGAGGCGACGCGCATCCCGGGCCTCGTGCCGCTCGGCCGGCTCGGGCTCTACAAGTACGTCACCATGGACAGCACGCTCGCCATGGCGGAGCGTCTGCTCGACGGCCTCGAGCGCTTCCTCGGCGCGTCCGCGGCCGAGCGCTTCGAGATCGCGCGCCACGTGCGCGGCGACTGGAGCAACTGAGCCGCACGCCGGAGGCCGGCGCGGCGACCCTCGCGCGGCGCGCTGCAATGAGCCGCCCGCTTCGTCTCGTCGTCTCCGCCGAGCCGGCGGCGCCGGCGAGGAGGACCCATGCGCGTTCGCGAGGTGGTCGTATGCTCGGCTCTGGCGGCCGGCCTGTCGTGCCTGCCATCCGCTCCTGCCGGTGCGGCGACCATCGTCGTTACCGAGCGCAAGGACGTCTCCGCGGACGACGGCCGCTGCTCGCTGCGCGAGGCGGTCGACGCGGCCAACACGGGGACACCCTCCGGCGCGACGCCCGGCGAGTGCGTCGCGGGTGACGCACCGCCGGCCGTCGACGTGATCCGCCTGCGCCGGGCGAAGTACGTCCTGTCGCTCGGCGCGCCGGGCGACGACGCGAACCGCGAGGGCGACCTCGACCTCACCGAGTCGGTGGTCATCGAGGGCAAGGGCGCCGGCAAGACGAAGGTCATCGCGCGCTTCGGCGACCCCGCGATCCCCGGCGACGGCGACCGGCTGTTCCACGTCGACCCGGCCGCGGCCGGCGGCGTCGACGTCACCTTCACCGGCTTGACGTCCGCAAGGGCGACGTCGGCTGCGACGGCGCCGGCTGCACGACGGGAGCCAGCGCCGTCGAGGCGAACGGCGACGGCGCACTCGTCCTCGAGGGCTGCGACGTCACCGACAACGAGGCGACCTGCCTCGGCGCTGGCTGCGGCGACGCGAGGCACGGTGCGGCGATCCGCGCGACGGCCGGCGGCCGGGTGAAGATCGTCGGCTCGCGGATCCGCGGCAACCGCACCGGCTGCGCCGACCCGCAGTGCATCGCCGGCGTCGCGGCGGTGGCGGCGTATGACGAGGACGGTGCACCTGCGGAGAGCCTGGGCTTCGACGACTCGCTGGTGACGGGCAACGCGTCGAGCTGCCTCGCCGAGGGCTGCACCAGCGCCGGCATCCTCGCCCTCGACGCGCTGTCGGTCGAGCTCGAGGAGACGGCCGTCGAGGGCAACCTCGTCGACTGCCAGGGCGCGTCCTGCACCGCCGGCGCGCAGCTCGACGTCCGGGCCGGGTACGTGGTGCTCGAGGAGCTGTCGCTCGCGAGCGCGACGACCGGATGCGAGGGCGACGCGTGCGCCATCCGCAACGCCCTCCAGATCGCGACGCCCGGTGTCGCGACGCTCGTCGATTCGCGGATCGCAGGCGTCACGGCGAGCTGCGAGGGCGCCGGCTGCAGCGTCGGCGGCCTGGCGGAGGTGAAGGCGCTCGCGCCCCTCGTCGAGGCCGTCGAGGTGAGCGCCAGCACGCTGTCGTGCGTCGGACAGGGCTGCAGCACGGGCCCGCTCGCGGACGTGGAAGGCACGGAGCTTTCGCGCTGGCAGCACGTGCGCATCCTCGACAACCAGGCGACGTGCAGCGGCGTCGAGTGCCACACGGGGGACTTCCTCGAGCTGTCCTCGGACGAAGCGATCGTGATCGAGGGCAGCACGATCGCCGCGAACGTCTCGGCATGCGAGGGCGAGCGCTGCGACGCCCGGCGCATCGTCGAGCTCCAGGAGGCCGAGGCGGTGCAGCTCCAGACGTCGAGCATCGCCGGCAACGCGGTGCGCTGCGCGGGTGAGAAGTGCAGGCTCGAGCCTCTCGTCGAGATGGTCGCGGAGAAGAGCGTCGGCATCGCGGCCAGCGCGCTCGACGCCAACGTGTCGTCCTGCGAGGGAGCCCAGTGCAGGGCCGAGGTGGTGCTCGCCGTCGACGCCGAGCTCGCGTCGATCGACGGCGGCCGCATCGCGACGAACGGCTCGCAGTGCGACGGCACGAGCTGCACCGTCGGCTTCGGCGGGCGCTGCGCAACGACGCCCGCACGCTGAAGGTCAGCCGGACGACGCTCGACGGCAACCGCACCGACGGCGTCGGCGCGGCGGTCTACAACGCGCCGGGCAACGCGCTCGTCCTGACCCGTGTCAAGATGAGAAGCAACGAGGCGGGCCTGCGCGCCGCCATCCCGTTCGGCGGCGTGGGCGGTGCGATCTGCAACGGCGCGGCGAACGGCTCGTACGGCTCGGTGCGGGTGCTGCGCAGCGTGATCACCGGCAACCGCGCCTCGGTCGCGGGCGGCGGGATCGCGAACGGCGGCACGGTCGTGGTCAAGGGCGGCGTGCTGGCGGGCAACTCGCCCGACGACTGCTTCGACGGCGGCGACGGCGCCGGGTGCCCCTGACCGCGCCGCTCAGTCGGCGCCGGCCGGGAGCGGCGCCGGCGCCGGCTGGTTGTCGACCGGCGGCACGCGCCCGGTGACGAGCGCCCACGCGACGAGCGGGACCTCGATCAGCACCACCAGCAGCACGTTCGCCGTCACCACGCCGCGCGCGACACGCGACGCGAACAGCTCCGACGGGAGCCGCTCGTAGACGAACCACAGCACGAGCGCAGTCGCAGCCCAGCCGCCGAGCGAGAGCGCGAGGAACTGCCGTCGCGTGTTCGCGCGCGAGTCGAAGCTGAAGAGAAAGCCCGACGCGAGCGAGCGCGCCGGGCGCACGCTGCTGCGCGCGGCGAGCGCGCCGAGCAGGTGGCCCCACTCGTGCAGCAGGTAGCCGCAGAGGCCGATCGTCAGGCCGGCGAGGACACCGGCGAAGTCGCCGCGCATGCCGGGCCGCGCCGACGCGTCGGCCGCGAGGTGCCAGACCAGCACGGTGAGCGCGACGATGGCCACGTCGCGCGCGAGCAGCTTGACGAGCATCGCGGAGCGCCTCCTTTGCCGCGCCGGCCGTCCGGCGGGCGCTCGACCTCTAGCCCGGATTTCTCACCGAAGGGAGCGCCAACCCCGCCCAGCTCCTGCTAAACCCTGTTCATCACAAACAAATGATCCAACGGGAGGAGCGGGGTGGCGCAGACGGAGTGTAGGAAGGAACAGC
>JBFMAS010000029.1:0-12603 GCA_040755575.1 Thermodesulfobacteriota bacterium | reverse complement strand
GCGCCAAGCGAGCGACGGTGCGCGGAGGCGCCGCGCGAGCGACCGCTCGACGGCGAACACCGCCGAGGCGAAGGCGATCAGGGGAAGGCTCAGGGCGAGCGCCTCGTCGGGCGCGAAGTCGATCCCGCCGAGCCGTGCGAGGACCGTCGAGGGGTATGCCGGCACACGCAGGAACATCGGCACGCCGAGCTCCGAGAAGGCCAGCGCGAAGACGACGAGCGCGCCGAGCGTGGCGGCCGGTGCGGTCAGCGGCAGCAGGATCCGGACGGCGACGCGGCGCGTGCCGGCGACGAGGCGCGCGGCGTCCTCCAGCGCGGGCGTGATCCCCGACGCCGCGAGCGCGACCAGCGCGGTCACGAACGGGGTCAGACAGCACGCGAGCACGAGCACGTGGCCCGCTCGCGAGAACAGCATCCGCGAGCCGGTGTCCGAGCCGAGGATGCCTTCGCGGCCGATGACGAGGAACCAGCCGAGCGCGAGCACGAACGGCGGCAGGAACATCGGGACGCAGTGCAGGAGCAGGGCGGCGCGAGCGAGCGGGACGTCGAGCCGCGCGAGCGCGATGCCGAGCGGCACCCCGAGGACCAGCGTGACCGCGGCCACGCATCCCGCGAGCGCGGACGACGTCAGCAGGAGCCCGGTCGCCGAACGGAGCGAGCCGAGAAGGGCCGCGCGCTCCCCCGGTGTCGCGTCGCGCAGCGGCGGCACGGCGTCCGCGAGCAGCACGAGCAGCGGAAGCGCGACGATGCCCGCCAGCAGGGCGCCGGTCGCCGCCATGACGAGCGCCTCTTGCCGGCGACGGAGCTGTGCTGCGAAGGCCATCGGGTGCGCCGGTCAGCGCGCCTTCGTGTGGAGGGCGCCGCGGCCGTGCAGCGAGGAGCGCGGCTCGCCTCGCAGCTCGCCGACGAGCGCGGTGGTCGCGATTCCACGTGGAGCCATCCTCACCTCGCTAGAAGCCGGTCCAGCCCCGGAGCCACGGCTGGATCTCCTCCATGACCTCACCGAGCCGGCCGTAGTCGACCTGCATCGCCCGGATCTCGGCGACGGAGCGAACGCCCGCGGGCGTCGCGACGTCCGCGCGAAGCGGCATGTGCGCCGCGCTCTCGGCCATCATGCGCTCGGCCTCGGCCGAGAGCAGGAAGTCGATCAGCCGTCGGCCGGCTTCGGGGTGCGGTGCGCGCGCGAGCAGGACGACGGACGTCGGCATCACCAGCGCGCCGAGGTCGCTCTGGTCGGGGTAGACCGTCTCGACCTCGGCCCCCGACTGCACGGCCACGTGCGCGTCGTCCGTGTCCGTCAGGCCGAACGTCGCCTCGCCCGCGACCACGAGGCGCTTCACCTCGCCGTTCGAGCTCGCGACCTCGACGCCGTTGTCGCGCAGCGCCGCGAAGAAGGCCTGGGCTTTCTCGTCGCCCCAGGCGGAGAAGAGCGCGGCCGCGTGCATCGTGGTCGTGCCGAAGAGCGGGTTCGCGATCGTGCCCTCGTTCCTCCAGCGCGGGTCGGCGAGGTCGCGGATAGAGCGCGGTGGCGGGCGCGAGCCGAGGCGCTTGCGGTTGACGAGCAGCACCCTCGCGCGCGCGGCAGCCCCGGTCCACGTGCCGTCCGCCGCGCGGTACGCCGCGGGGATCGCGGCGGCCTCAGGCGAGACATAGGGCTCGACGAGCCCGCGCTTGATCAGCAGGAAGGGACGCACCGGATCGCCGGACCAGAAGACGTCCGCCCGAGGGTGCTCCGCCTCCGCGATAAGGCGGTTCAGGACGCCCGTGCTCTTGGTCTCCTCGGTGTCGAACACCGCGCGGACGCGCACGCCGCTCGCGCGCTCGAACGCACGGAGCACCGGCTCCGAGAACACCTGATCGACCGACGTGTAGACGACCACCTCGGGCGCGCCGCGCTCGCACCCCACGAGCGCGACCGCGACGGCCGTCACGAGGAGTAGACGCGAAATTCCCACGTGAAGCCCGCACGTAGCTCGTCGACGGACGTTCCGCTCTCGCCGGCGCGGCGAAACGCGAGATCGAACGAGAGCTCGTCCGTCACCCGCCAGATGGCGCCTGCGAGACCCGACACGACGAGCTCGCCGCCGATCTGCTTCTCGACGAACATCTCGGCGACCGGCCGTACCACCCAGTGCGCCGGACCTTCCCCGATCGCGCCGATGAACAGCTCGAGGTGGTCGTCGCGAGACCAGATCGGCGCGAGGTTGACGTGCACGGTCGCGAGCGGCCACCGCTGGGACACGATGGCGACGGCCGTCGCACCGACGCCGCTCGAGTCGTTCGAGGTCGGCAGAAGCACGCCGAGCTCGGTCGCGATGCTCGGTCCCGTAGCGCCCTGCAGGCTTCCGTGGCGCAGCACGCCCTTCAGAAAGGCGCCCGTGTCGACCAGCTCCGTTTCCTCGGCAGCGGCCGTTCCGTCCAGCGCGACGACGTTGCGCCCTTGCACGACGATCTCCCAGCGCGGCTCGACGCCGAGGTTCGCGACGATCGCGGGCGTCACGAGGGCATCCGAGCGCCCCTCGCGCAGCCAGCCGACCGGCTGCACCTCGATCTCGAGAATGCCCTCGTCGACGACCGAGGCGTCGGTGGAGTCGAAGGGCCGGTACGCGTGTGCGACGTCCGACGTCGCGAGAACGAGGAGCGCCGCCACGGCCAGCGAGGCGACAGCGGCTTCGCCGGCACCCGTCGTGCATCGTCGCTCACCGCGAGGCGGCATCACGAGGCTCGATCTCGAGGTCGTCGAACGCGGTGACGCTGTCGGCCTTCGTCCAGAGCCCGACACGGCCGGGCTCGCGGAAGGTGTCGTCCTCGACGTCGAACAGGTGGCGGCCGTCGAGCGACACCGCGAAGCGAGCATCGTTCGCCTCGACGCGAAGGGTGCTCCAGGCGCCGCTCGGAACGTCGACCTTCTTGCCGTAGGCGAGCATGCCCGCGCCGATCGGCTTCAGGTCCCTGCGCTTCCCCGCCTCGACCTCGTACAGCACGACGTTGCCCTCGAGCGCGTTCGCGCGGACGACGTAGTAGTTGCCCGAATCGCGGTAGCGCCAGACGATCCCCGCCGCGCGGTCCTCCTCGCCGGAGATCGGCTTGAAGCGCACGGTCACGACGACGTCGCGCGCGGACACGCCGTCGTAGATGCAGAGCGGGAAGCGGCCGCTCGTCGGGTCGGTGCTCCTCTGCACGAGGACCTTGCCGCCCGTAGCCGTGGTATCGGCCTCGACGACCCACGTCCCGGGCGGACCGTTCGTCACGTCGGTCGAAAAGCCAGCGGGAGCGGCGCCTGTCGCGTCCCGATCGAAGACGAGCTTCACCGGCTCGGCTCGCGCGTCGGGCGCGGCCCGCAGGACGACGCACCCGCACGCGAGCAGCGCAGCGACGACGACGCGCAGCATGGCGTTCTCCTCCTCACCGTCCGGTCGCGGTCCAGACGACGAAGCCGAGGACGCCCGCCGCGACGATGACGAGCGGCTCGGGGATCTTCGTCGCCCTCACCAGCAGAGCGAGCGTACCGAGCTGGAGGAAGTAGACCACGAGCTCGCCCAGCGAGTGCGGCACCGTCATGGGCTTCTCGTCGGGCACGCTCGCCGCGCTCATCCCTTTCTCCGGCTGAAGTAGCCGTACAAGGCGTCGAACAGGGTCGCGCCGCATGCGACGCGGCCCTCGTCGTCGGGATTGGTCCACGCGATGCCGGCGATCGCATGCTCGACGCCGACCGTCTCGGGCCGCCCGAACTTCTCCTCCTTCAGGTCGACGTCGTGCACGATCTCCGCGAGCGGGCGGAGGCCCGGCTCGCGCAGGTCGAAGTCGCGCAGCAGCACCTCGAAGGTGCAGAGCTCGCCCTGGTGGGTGAACTCGGCGTCGAACATGTCGAAGCGGAGCTCGCCGGGCGCGGCCTCGTAGCCGCGCCCGGGCACGAACTTGAAGCGCGCCTGCGGATCGATGAAGCGCCGGATGAGCCACGCGCTTGCGATCCGGTCGATGTGGGCGCCGGTGCGCGTCACCCACAGGCGCCCCTGCACGTCTTCACGCCGGCGGGCCGGCTGCGACGCCGGTCGCCGTCCCGTTCCCGTGCCGAGCCGCGAGTCGAGGTCGGCGAGCAGACCTTCGACGGCTTCGCGGCCGGGCGCGCCGAAGAAGTCGACCTTCATGACGTCGGCGAAGCGCTTGCGGAAGCGGGCGAGCGCCGACTCGACCGCCGCCTGCTGCTCGGTGGAGAGCGCACGCGCGCGACTGGGCAGGGCGTCGCGCGCGAAGGCGCGCACCTGCGTCGCGAGCTCGCGGTAGTCGGCCTCGCGCGCCGCCCGGAACGAGGAGCGAATCTCGTCGTCGGTGAGGCCGTCCACCAGACGTGCCTCGCACAGCGACGCCTCGCCGCCGTCCTGCTGGATCTCGCGCAGCACCCATTCGAGGTCCTCGCGGGCCTCGTCGGTGCTCGGCAGGACGTAGACCGAGTTCTTGATCGGCACCGCGCCGACGCCCTGCAGCCGACGCCACACCTTGACGCGCAGCGAGGCAGGCTTCGGGGGAAGCTGATGGATCAGCACCAGCCAGGTGTTCCCCGCCGCTGCGCCCTCCATGCGGCGGCCCTTAGAACAGCTGCAACAGCAACGCAACACCTGTAACGAAGACGCCCCGGCGGACGTGGTCTCGATGAGCACGCGACGCGCTCGGGTGGGCCGCGCGCACGTCGCGGCGAGGAGACGATCGCGATGCTGCTGCAGGACCTGGTCGGCTCGAGCGTTTTGACGGTATTCGTGCTCGTCGGGGCGATGAGCGTGATCGCCGCGATCGAGGCGGAGTGGCCGCTCCGAGCCCGCGAGCCCTGGCACACGGCGCACCTGGGGCCGAACCTGGGCTTGACGCTGCTCACCTTCGCCACCAACCTCTTCCTCAACGCCGGCCTCGTCGCCGCGCTGCTCTGGTGCGAGGCGCGCGGCATCGGCCTCCTGAACGCGTTGCCGTTGGAGTCCGTGACGAGCGCCGCGGTTGCGGTGATCGTGCTCGATCTGTCGTTCTACGTCGCGCACGTCGCGATGCACCGGCTTCCGACCCTGTGGCGGTTCCACCGCGTGCACCACTCCGACCCCGCGGTCGACGTGACGACGACGATCCGCCAGCACCCCGGCGAGGGCGTCGTCCGCTACGCGTTCATGGCGGCGTTCGCGGTGGCGGTGGGCGCGGGGCCTGGACCGTTCGCGGTCTACAGGCTGTGGTCGGCGCTGAACGGGCTGCTCGAGCACGCCAACGTCCGCGTGCCGTGCCGCCTCGACACGCTGGTGTCGCTCGTGCTCGTGACGCCGAACATGCACAAGGTGCATCACTCGCGGCTCGTGCACGAGACCGACAGCAACTACGGCAACATCTTCTCGGTGTTCGACCGGATCTGCGCGACGTTCACCCCTTCGCGGCGCGGCACGGCGATCCGCTACGGACTCGACGGGTTCGACGATCCGGACGTGCAGACGATCCGCGGCCTGCTCGCGATGCCGTTCCGGCGAGGCCGGGCGCTCTCCTGGGCTACAGGCTCACCTCGTCGACGAAGCACCACCCCCAGTCCTCCCCCGGCTCCATGGACTTCATGATCGGGTGGTGGGTCTGGTGAAAGTGCTTGGTCGCGTGCTTGTTCGGCGACGAATCGCAGCACCCGACGTGACCGCACGTCATGCAGATCCGCAGGTGCACCCAGCGCGCGTCGATGCGGAGGCAGTCCTCGCAGCCGGGCGCGCTCGGGCGAACGGCCCGTACCGTGTCGGCATGCGCACAGCCGGATCCGTCGCTGACGGCGAGCTCGACGGTTCGTTCGGTGTCGATCATACGTCTCCTCGCGGCGTCCTGCAGCGCCGCCGCCTCGGCTTCGCTGATGGAGCCCACCCTGAACAGCGGCGCGGCGTCCGCGAAGGCGCGCGCGCTGCCCGCCATGACGAGCTCGTCGCCGGACCGCAGCTCGACGTCGTCCGACGGGCTGCGGACGGTCTCGCCGTCGCGCCGGAGCTGCTCGACGGTGATCCCGAAGCGCGCCCAGAGCTCGAGCGCGCCGATCGTCTGTCCCGCGGCGGGCGCGCCGGCGCGGACGGCGACCGCGCGCCGCGCGAGGCAGTCGGGGCCGAGCGCGCACTCGACGACGGCTCCCTCCGGCGGTGAGACGGCGCGCAGCGCCCCGTATCCGCCGCGCCGGATCGCGTCCTCGTGGGCCTGGATCTCCTCGGCGTGAAGGTCGTAGTCGCGCATGACGTCGGCGAAGAGCTGCACGACGCTCTCGAGCTCGTCGGCGACGACGCGGTCGGCTCCCGACTCGATCAGCGGCTCCACCTCGGCGACGTAGCGGGTCCGTATCAGGATGCGCATGGTCGGGTTCACGATGCGCGCGACCGCCGCGATGCGGTGCGCCATCGCCGGGTCGTCGTCGGCGATGACCAGCACCTTGGCCCGGTCGGCTCCGGCGAGGAGCAGCGTACGCTGCTTGGTCGCGTCGCCGAGCATCACCGGTAGACCGTCGCGCTCCGCCTCGGTCGCGCCCTCGGGGCTCAGCGTCGTGATCACGTAGGGGATGTGGGAGCCGCTCAGGACGCGCACGAGACGGCGCGCCGCCTCGCCGTAGCCCGCGACGACGACGTGGTTCTCGAGGGCCGCCTCGCCGAGCGCGGGCGGCTCGGGGTCGGTCTCGTCGAGCGGCCGCGGCTCCTCGCCGCGCCGCGCGATCCGCGCGCCGACCGAGGTCAGGAGCGGCGTCGCGACCATCAGCACGACGGTCCCCGCGATGAACACCTGCGAGCCGGAGCTGCCGAGCCCGAACGCGGAAAGGCCCATCGTACGACCGGCGCGCTCGAGCACGAACGAGAACTCGCCGACCTGCGCGAGGATCAGGCCCGCCGCCATCGCGACGGGCGTCGGATGACCGAGCGCGCGCACGCCGATGGTCGTCGTCACGAGCTTGACCACCAGCACCCCGGCGATCGCGAGCAGGACGAGGGGCGCCATGGTCACGAGGAACATGACGTCGAGCAGCATGCCGACCGACACGAAGAAGGTGGCGCTGAAGAGGATCTGCAGCGGCAGGATCTGGCTCATCGCGTGCTCGCTGAAGCGGCTCTCGCTGACCACGAGGCCGGCGAGGAACGCGCCCAGCGAGAGGCTCACGCCTGCGAGGTTGGTCAGGTAGGCCGTGCCGAAGCAGATCGCGATGACGGTCAGCAGGAACAGCTCCGGCGAGCAGGTACGCGCGACCGTCTCGAGCACCGCCGGCATCACGCGCCGCGCGACCAGCAGCACGCCGGCGATGATGAGCGCCGCCTTGAAGAGCGCCCACAGGATCGGGAGCGCCGAGGCCGCCGTGCCGGCGAGCATCGGCACGAGCAGGATCATCACGATGACGGCCAGGTCCTGGAAGATCAGCAGGCCGAGCGCATCCTGGCCGTGCGGCGCGTTGGTCTCGGTGCGGTCCGCGAGCAGCTTCAGCACGATCGCGGTCGAGCTCAGCGCGACCAGGAACCCGGTGAACAGCCCCTCGCGCCAGCCGACGCCGAACGCGGCGAGCAGCGCCGTCATGGCGAGCGACGCCCCGGCGACCTGCAGGCCGCCGCCGAGGAAGATCAGCCGCTTGACCTTGGCGAGCTTCTCGAGGCTGAACTCGATGCCGATCGTGAACAGCAGCAGCATGACGCCGATCTCGGCGGCCGCGTCGACGACGTCGCGATCGCGTACCAGCCCGAGCGCGTGGGGGCCGATCACCACGCCCGCGACGAGGAAGCCGACGATCGGAACGAGGCCGAGCCGGAAGCAGACGTAGGCGATCACCGCCCCGGCGAGCAGGATGGTGACCGCTTCGGTGAGAAAGTGATGGTCCACCGCGTCGGGTCCTCCGCCTTTGTGCCGGTCTCCGCGCGCCGATGCCACCGCTCGCGGCGGCGGTCGCCGTCTCCGGGGCGCTTGAGTGAGCGTGACGCTGCGGGAGGATGAGAAGCGAGCGCGCGCGGCGGCCCGTCCCGACGGCCGTGCGCGCGCGGCACGATGCGATGGATGCGAGGAGCCGCGCGATGACGTTGGAGCGGATGGCGAACCTGGGCGAGCCGGCGATCGATCCGGCGGATCCCTACGCGCGTCGGGCGCAGACCTTCCCGAAGCTGACCGCCGAGCAGGTGGAGCGGGCGTCGGAGTTCGGCGCCGTCGAGGCTCTGCCCAGGGGCACGGAGCTGTTCGCGCGCGGCGATCGAGCGCGCGACTTCTTCGTGGTGATCGAGGGCGGCATCGACATCTTCGACGACACGCCGGCCGGGCCGGTGCTCGTCGCGAGCCACGCAGCGCACGAGTTCACCGGCGACCTCGACCTGCTCAACGACCGCCGGATGCTGGTCAGCGCGCGTATGGCGGTCACGGGACAGGTGCTGCGCATCGCCAGGACGAGCTTTCGCCGGCTGCTCGCGGCCGAGCCCGACATCGCCGAGATCGTCATGCGCGCCTTCATCCTGCGCCGCGTCGGGCTGATGGAGCACGAGCAGGCGGCGACGCTGCTGGTCGGCGCACGGACCTCGGGCGACCTGCTGCGCCTCTACCGCTTCCTCGACCACAACGGCTACCCCGTGCGCGTGGTCGACCCGGCGGTGAGCGAGGAGGGCCGCGAGCTGGCCGCCACGCATCGCCTCGGGCACGACGACCTGCCGGCTGCCGTGCTCGGCTACTCGCGGGTCCTGCGCAACCCGACGAACCGCGAGCTCGCGGTGGCGATCGGCCTGTCGGAGTCCCTCGATCCCGAGCTGGTGTACGACGTCGCCATCGTCGGCGCCGGTCCGGCGGGGCTCGCGGCGGCGGTCTACGGCGCCTCGGAGGGCCTCGGCACCGTCGTGCTCGAGGCCGAGGCGCCGGGCGGGCAGGCCGGGACCAGCTCGAAGATCGAGAACTACCTCGGCTTTCCGATCGGCATCTCGGGGCCCGCGCTCGCCGGACGCGCGACGATCCAGGCGCAGAAGTTCGGTGCACGCCTGGTCGTGTCGCGCCGCGTCGTGCGGCTGCACTGCGATCGTCGCCCGTACGGGCTCGAGCTCGACGACGGCGAGCTGCTGCGCGCGAGGACGGTCGTGATCGCCACCGGCGCGCGCTACCGCAAGCTCGACCTCGCCGACTTCGAGCGCTTCGAGATGCGCGGCATCCACTACGCCGCGACCGCGCTCGAAGGGGCGCTCTGCGAGGGCGAGGAGGTCGCGGTCGTCGGCGGCGGCAACTCCGCCGGGCAGGCGGCGATCTACCTCTCGCGCCGCGCGGCGCACGTGCACGTGCTGGTGCGCGGTCCCGGGCTGGCGGCGTCGATGTCCGAGTACCTGATCGCGCGCATCCGCGCCTCGCGGGCGATCACGCTGCACCTCGACACCGAGATCACCGCGCTCGCCGGCAAGCGCCACATCGAGGAGGTCACCTGGCGCAACCGGCGCACGGGCGCCGAGCAGACGCGCGCGATGTCGAACGTGTTCGTGATGCTGGGCGCGATGCCGAACACCGAGTGGCTACGGGGCTGCCTGGCCCTCGACGACAGCGGCTTCGTCCTCTGCGGCGCGGGCTTCGACCGCGACGGCGGCTGGGAGAGCGATCGCCTGCCGCACGTGCTCGAGACGAGCCGGCGCGGCGTCTTCGCCGTCGGCGACGTGCGCTCGGGCTCGGTGAAGCGCGTCGCCTCGGCCGTCGGCGAGGGCTCCATCGTCGTGTCGGCGATCCATTCGAGCCTGGCGGAGACGTAGGCGCCGGACCGCGACATCGACGGCATCGTCGACTGCGTCGGCGCCGAGGAGACCATCCGCACGGGCTTCGGCCTGCCCGCGAACGAGGCCGCCGTCGTCCCCGTCGGGCTCGTCGGCCAGAGGAGCGACACCCCGCCGTTCCCGTTCGTCGCCGCGAGCTCTCGCGGTGGTCGTCTATGATTGACGTCGCGCGGACGCCACGACGCGGTCGATGCGGACGTGGCCCCGACGGCAGAACGGGAGCGATGATCGGAACGGTCCGGCTTCCCGAACGACCGCTTGCCCGACACGATCAGGTGGCGGAGCTCGTCGGCATCTCCTGCGGCTTCTCGCGCAGCCCGGTCCTTCAGCGCAGCACGTACTCCGACGGATCGACCGCGCGCGTCCACGCCCAGTACGTCTCGATGGGCCAGGGCGAGAGCGTGAACACCTTGCCCGCGCGGTTCTTGTAGTGGCTGTGCTCGACCGACGGATGCGCCCAGATGAGCTGGTCGATCTCGCGCCGGTAGCGCTCGGCGTACTCGTCGTGGACGTCCTTGCGGACCTCGATCGCGCGGGCGCCGCGTGCCAGCACCTCGCGGATCGCGCTCATCGTGTAGCTCACCTGGCACTCGGAGTGGAAGATGATGCTCGCGCCGTGCGCGAGGTTGGTGCCCGGGCCGTAGAGGCAGAAGAGGTTCGGGAAGCGCGGCACGGTGATGCCGAGGTAGGCGGTCGGCTCGTCGCCCCACTGCTCGCGCAGCGAGACGCCGTCGCGGCCGGCGACCTCCATCGGGGCGAGGTACTCGACGTGGCGGAAGCCGGTCGCGTAGCAGATGACGTCGACGTCCCGGCGCTCGCCGTCGACGGTCACGATCCCCTCGGGCACGATGCGCTCGATCGCCGTGCGCACCAGCTCGACGTTCGGCTTCTTCAGGCACCCGAGCCACGAGCCGTTGTCCTGCAGGATGCGCTTCGCCAGCGGCGGATACGGCGGCACGGACTTCTCGATCAGGTCCGGCCGGTCCTCGAGCTGCGACGTGATCCAGCGGGTCATGTCGATCCGCCGGCGCTCGTTGACCTCGTTGATCGCGCGGCCGTCCGAGTCGTCCCACGTGGGATCACGCCGGTACGGCTCGACGCCCATGCCGATGCCCGGCCAGATCATCGCGAAGCGGAACCAGCGGCCGTAGAACGGCAGGTGACGCATCGCCCAGCGGTCCCCGGGCGGCACGGGCGCGTGGTACGCGGGGTTGGGGAACATCCACTGCGCGGTGCGCTGGAAGATCGTCAGGCGCTCGACGTCGTCGGCGATCGTCGGCGCGATCTGGAATCCCGTCGCGCCGGCGCCGAGCAGTGCGACGCGGGTGCCGGTGACGTCGAGGTCGGCGGGCCACGAGCTCGAGTGGAACGACGGGCCGCGGAACGTGTCGCGCCCGGGGATGTCGGGCAAGCGCGGCAGGCTGAGCGCGCCGACGGCGCTGATCACGAAGCGCGCGTCGATGACGTCCTCGCGGCCGTCGGCCGCCCGCACGTGCACCTTCCACCGCGCCGCGGCGTCGTCCCAGACCGCGGCGGTGACCTCCGTGTCGAAGCGGCAGTGCGGCCGCAGCCCGCGCTTGTCGAGGATGCGCGTGAAGTAGGCGACGAGCTCCGGCTGGCGGCAGAAGTACTCGCTCCAGTGGTCGGCCGGCTCGAACGAGTAGCAGTAGTGGTGGCTGCCGACGTCGACGCGCGCGCCGGGGTAGGCGTTGTGCCACCACGTCCCGCCCGGGCCGGAGGCCTTCTCGACGATGGTGAACGGCAGCCCCGCCTGCTCGAGGCGGATGCCGGCGAGCAGCCCCGACTCGCCGCAGCCGATGACGACGACGTGCGAGTCGGCCTTCACCGACGCGGGGATCTCGTCGCCCCACGTCACCTCGTCGCAGTCGCCGCCGTCGAACGACAGGTCGTGCAGCATCATCGTCGCGCGCAGGCCCTCGACCGGACCGCAGGCGACGAACCGCATCATCTCGTGCAGCCGCTCGCGGGGCAGCGGGTGCGGCTCGCAGCCGGCGTCGCGGTACGCGGCGATCGCCGGCAGCGCGCGCCGGCGCGCCTCCGCCTGGATCTCCGGCGACATGCCGCCCTGGAACTCGATCGAGGTGCACCGCTCCGGCCGCAGCTCGCCGCGGACCCACGCCGGATCACCCGTCATGTGCACGAGCGAGCACAGCAGCGCGGGGACGCTGACGTCCTCGAGCGCGGAGGCGATGGCGTCGTCGTCGTCGGAGAACGGCTGGCCGGCGTGCGGGTTCCTGGTCGTCGTCGTGGTCGTCGTCACGTCTGCACCATGTCGCGCCGAGGGTAGCTGCCTCGCGGCGGCCCGATCAACGCCGACGGCTCGACGGCCGAGCAGCGGCGGCAGGTCCCGAGCACGAGCGCGGCTCGTGTGTACGGGATTCCGCTGGGATAGGGTGCGCCGCGTGCCGGCGTCGATTCCCGTCGAGGTCGCGGACGTCACCCGGGCGTGGCTCGAGGAGGTGCTGCGGGTGCACGCGCCCGGCGCGTCCCTGCGGGCGGTCGAGGTGGTCGAGGCGCACTCGGGGACGACGGGCCGGGCGCGCGTCGTGCTGACGCACGACGACGAGCGGCTGCCGCCCTCGGTGTTCGTCAAGCTGGCGCCGTTCGACCCGGAGCAGCGCGCCTTCGTCGAGCAGCAGGGCATGGGCGTCTTCGAGGCGCGCTTCTACGCCGAGGTCGCGGCGCAGGTGCCGGTGCGCATCCCCCGTCCTTGGTACGCCGCGCACGCGGACGGGCGCTACGTCATGGTGCTCGAGGACCTGGCCGCGGCCGGCGTGCGCTACCCCGGTCAGCGCGCGCCCGACCTGGCGGACTTCGTGACGCGGACGATCGACGCC
>JBFMAS010000028.1:0-6127 GCA_040755575.1 Thermodesulfobacteriota bacterium | reverse complement strand
CCTCTCGCGACCGATCGTCCTCGTCCGTGCCGCCCGGCGGTGCTCCCGGCTCAACCGCCGGTGCAGTTCGGCTGGTCGAGGAGCGAGTCGTAGCCCGTGTCCGGGCAGGCGCTCTGGTTGCTCAGGCAGCCGTTCTCCGACGCGAGATCGAACAGCTCGTTGCGCCGCTCGACGGTCGCGTCGCGCATGCGCCGGATCTGGGTCTGCGTCGCCTTCGTCTTCGCGTTGGCGAGCTCCTCCGACATGCGCTTGATGAAGCAGGTCTGGGTCTCCATGTTGCACCAGTTGAAGTTGCAGTCGAAGAACGGCGCCGGCGTCGGCGACGGAGCCGGCCCCGTGCCCGTGCCGGTGGCCGTGTCGATGCCGCCGACCGAGACGCTGCCGACCACGCTCTTGCCGGAGTCCTCGTCGGCGCCGCGCAGCTCGCCGTCGTAGTAGATCCATCCTGTGACGATGCGCTCGCCGTCGACCTCCTCGACCGTCCGGAAGAGCCCGCTCTCCTGCTCGACGGCCGCGAGCGCGCTGAACGGGAGGCTGGTCGCGGCGAGCGCGACCGTGCCGGCGACCGAATCGGAGCCGAGCCGCGCCGTCAGGCTGCTGCCCTTTTCGCCGGCGAGCGCGAGACGCCCGTCCGCGACGCTGCCGAGGAACCACTCCGAAAGCTGCGCGCCGTCGCAGACGTACGCGACGCTCGCCGTGCCGTCGGCGACGACGGCGACCAGCGTGCCCGCGTCGCCGAGGTAGCCGACGTACGTCCTGTCGGCCTGCGGGCCCGGCTCGTCGCCGTGCTGCGGGATCCGGTCGCGGAGCGCGATCGCCGCGTCGGAGGAGCCGTCGTTCCCGCCGTCGCCGCACGCGGCGATCGCCAAGGGGAGCAACACCGTCGCCGTGGCGGCGACCAGTCGGTGGCATGCATTCCGTTTCATCCTCGATCTCCTTGCGTCCGGCTCCACGCGCGGTGCGCGCGAGGAGCTCGTTGCATGACGCGTAGGAGAGGAGGGCCGGCGAGTCCTCACCGAACGGTAAACATTCGGTAAGATGCGCAGGAGAACTCACGACGCCGTGCGGCTCGACCTGCGCGGCGAGCTTGCTCTAGAGCACGCCGAGCACGCGCCCCGTCCAGAGCGCGCTGGCGCTCCGGGCGGGGCGAGCTGCACGCCGAGCACGCGGGCAGCGAGCAGAGAAGCGGACCCTGCCGCGCTCCTCCGCTCTTACCGCGTGCTAGATTCTTATTTGCGGCGCGCCGCGGCGGCCGCCGCCCCGCCCTCGCCGCGTCCCGCGGCGGCCGCCATGGCCGGCGCCGTGCGGGACGCGCCGTTGCCCTCGGCGTCGGCCGTCGCCGCACCGGACGCAGCCGCGGCGTCGGCCGGCGCGCCAGCGCTCGCGCGCGGCGGGACGCCGTGCTTCTCGCGGATCTTCGCCTCGATCCTCGCCGCGACGTCCGCGTGCTCGCGCAGGAACTCCTTCGCGTTCTCGCGCCCCTGGCCGATGCGCTCGCCGTCGTAGGCGAACCACGAGCCGGACTTCTCGACGATGCCGTCCTCGGCGCCGAGGTCGATGATCTCGCCCTCGCGGGAGATGCCGCGGCCGTAGAGGATGTCGAACTCGGCCTCGCGGAACGGCGGCGCGACCTTGTTCTTGACGATCTTCACCTTGGTGCGGCTGCCGATCACCTCGTCGCCCTGCTTGATCGCGCCGATGCGGCGGATGTCCATGCGCACCGAGGCGTAGAACTTGAGCGCGTTGCCGCCGGTCGTCGTCTCCGGGTTGCCGAACATGACGCCGATCTTCATGCGGATCTGGTTGATGAAGATGACGATCGTGCGCGAGCGCGCGATGGTCGCCGTGAGCTTGCGCAGCGCCTGCGACATGAGGCGCGCCTGCAGGCCCATCTGCGGGTCGCCCATGTCCCCCTCGAGCTCGGCACGCGGCACGAGCGCCGCGACGGAGTCGACGACCAGCACGTCGAGCGCACCGGAGCGCACCAGCGTCTCCGCGATCTCGAGCGCCTGCTCGCCGTTGTCCGGCTGCGACACCAGCAGGTCCTCGAGCTTGACGCCGAGCTTCCGCGCGTAGCCGGTGTCGAGCGCGTGCTCGGCGTCGATGAAGGCGGACACGCCGCCCTCCTTCTGCGCCTCGGCGATGATCTGCAGGGCGAGCGTCGTCTTGCCGGACGACTCGGGGCCGTAGATCTCGATCACGCGGCCGCGCGGCACGCCGCCAACGCCGAGCGCCATGTCGAGCGCCAGCGAGCCGGTCGACACGGCCTGGATGTCCTCGATCGGGGCATCGGCGCCGAGCTTCATGATCGCGCCCTTGCCGAACTGCTTCTCGATCTGGCTCATCGCCAGCTCCATCGCCCGCTCACGATTCGCGTCCATCACGTCCTCCTGACCTCAACCCGGCGATGCGCTCGCCCCTCACGTTGGATGTGCACCCTATAGTCTCGCGGCCACCGGCTCGTCGATGTCGTCCGAAGCAAGTTTCGCCTTTTTTTCGTATCACCTGCGGAAGCCGGATTCCACCACGGGCAGCCCGAGCGCCCAGCGCCGCACCCAGTCGAGCGCGAGCTGCGAGGTGAGGAGCTTCACCCAGTCGCGCGTGCCCCACAGCTGGTGCCGGCGCGACACCAGCATCCCGTCGGCCGACAGCGCGAAGCACACCGTGCCGACGGGACGGTCCGGCGTGCCGCCGTCGGGGCCGGCGATGCCGGTGGTCGCGATCGTGACGTCGGCGCCCGAGCGGCGGCGCGCGCCCTCGGCCATCTCGCGCGCGGTCTCCTCGCTCACCGCGCCGAAGCGCTCGAGCGTCTCGCTGCTCACCCCTAGGGCCTCGCGCTTCGCGCCGTTCGCATAGGTCACGTAGTCGGCGAGGAAGTAGGCGGAGCAGCCGGGCACCTCGGTGATGCGGTGGCCGATGAGCCCGCCCGAGCACGACTCGGCGACGGCCAGCTTCGCGCCGCGCGCGCGCAGCGCCTCGCCGGTCGCGGCCTCCATCGTCGTGTCGCCCTCGCCGAACACGACCGGGCCGAGCGCTTCGCGCAGGCGGGCCGACAGCTCGTCGATGCGCCGCTCCGCCGCGCCCGGCAGGTCGCGCACGACGAGCTTCACCGAGATCTGCGGGAAGCTCGCGCGGAAGCCGACCCGCGCCTCGTCGGGTCGGATCACCTTGCCCACCGCCTCGTCGAGCGCCGACTCGCTCATGCCGAAGGTCTGGAAGATGCGCACGGCGAGCACGGTGTCGGAGCCGCGCAGCTCGCGCACCCACGGCACCACCTGCTCGTCGAACATCGGCTTCATCTCGCGCGGCACGCCCGGCAGGACGACCAGATGGCGCGGCACGGTGACGGCCGCGCCGCCGGGTCCGGCGATGCGGCGCTCGCACGACACCCGGTAGCCCGGCGCGGTGCCGAGCGGGTTCTCGAGGATGACGGCGGTGTCCGGGAACTGCGCCTGGCGCAGGTTGTTCTCGGGCATCGTGCGGCCGAGGCGCGCGAACAGCTGGCGGATCTTCTCCGCCGAGGGCTCGTCGAAGCGCAGGCCGACGCCGAGCACCCGCGCGACCGTCTCGGTGGTGAGGTCGTCCGCGGTCGGGCCGAGGCCGCCGGTCGAGAGCACCAGGTCGGCGAGCTCGAAGGCCCGCTCCCAGGCCCAGGCGATGCGGTCGCGGTAGTCGCCGACGGTGAGCACGGCGACGACGTCGAGGCCGAGCGAGACGCAGCGGTCCGCGATCCACTGCGCGTTGGTGTCGGCGATCTTGCCCGTCGTGAGCTCGTCGCCGGTCGAGAGGATGACGACCTTCTCCAGCACGCTCAAAGGATGACCCTCGCGAGCAGGTTTGCATAGACGCCGCTCACCACGTCGTCGAGCACGACGCCCGAGCCGCCGGTCATCCGCCGGTCGATCCAGCTCGCGGGCCAGACCTTCAGCACGTCGAGCACGCGGAACAGCGCGAACAGGACGATCACGTTGCGCAGCGTCGGCGCGAAGCCGAGCAGCGCGATCGCCATGCCGACGATCTCGTCGAGGACGATCTTGCCGCTGTCGTGGTCCTCGAGCAGCACCTCGGCGCGCCCCGCGAGCCAGATGGCGGCGAGCACCGCGAGCACGAGCACGCCCGCCTGCGCGGCGAGCGACGCCGTCAGCGCGACCAGAAGAAAATGGAAGGCGATGCCGAGCAGGCTGCCGAACGTGCCCGAGGCGAACGGCACGTACCCCAACCCGGCTCCGCTCGCGAAGAACAAGATGACTCCGCGCGCCGCGATGCCGCGCTTGTAGATTCACACCGCCGGCGGGTCAAGCAGCGACGCGGCGCACCGGCACCGCCGGCCATTGCCCCGGCCGGCGACAACGACTACCGACGAGCACGTGAGCGCTCCGAAGAAGCTGTCGCGGCTGCCGAAGATCGACCCGCTGCCGATCGGCCCCGACGTCTCGGTCGAGGACCTCGTCGATCGCTGCTTCATCTCCTACAACGCGGGGCGCCTGCGCGAGGCCTGCCAGCTCTTCTCGCGGCGCATGCTCGAGCCCGACGTGACGATCGGCCTGAGCCTGACCGGCGCGCTGACGCCGGCCGGCCTCGCGACCTCGGCGCTGGTGCCGCTGATCGAGGCGGGCTTCGTCGACTGGATCGTCTCGACCGGCGCCAACCTCTACCACGACACGCACTACGGCATCGGCCTCGCGATGCACCAGGGCACCCCGACGGTGAGCGACGTCGAGCTGCGCAAGGAAGGCGTCGTCCGGATCTACGACATCTTCTTCGACTACGACGTCCTGCTCAAGACCGACGCCTTCTACCGCGAGATCATCCGCCAGCCCGAGTTCCAGCAGGAGATGGGCACTGCCGAGTTCCACTGGAAGGCGGGGCGCTACGTCGCCGAGCGCGAGCGCGCGCTCGGCCTGTCGCGCAAGTCGCTCCTCGCAGCCGCGCACGAGTTCGCGGTGCCGATCTACACCTCGTCGCCCGGCGACTCGTCGATCGGCATGAACGTCGCGGCGACCGAGCTCGAGGGCGGCAAGCTGCGCATCAACCCGTCGCGCGACGTCAACGAGACCGCGGCGATCGTGTGGAACGCGAAGCAATCGGGCGGCAAGAGCGCCGTCTTCATCCTGGGCGGCGGCTCGCCGAAGAACTTCGTCCTGCAGACCGAGCCGCAGATCCAGGAGGTGCTCGGGCTCGCCGAGAGCGGCCACGACTACTTCATCCAGATGACCGATGCGCGCCCCGACACGGGCGGCCTCTCGGGCGCGACGCCGGCCGAGGCCGTGAGCTGGGGCAAGATCAGCCCGGACGCGCTGCCGGACACGGTCGTCTGCTACGTCGACTCGACCGTCGGCTTGCCGCTGCTCGCCGCCTACGCGCTCGCGACGCACGCGCCGCGCAAGCCGCGCCGCCTCTACGAGCGGCGCGACGAGCTGCACGACGCGCTGCGGGCCGCGTACCTGGCGCGGCTCGGGGAATGACGGGCGGC
Source organism: Thermodesulfobacteriota bacterium (assembly GCA_040755575.1). Taxonomy (GTDB): domain Bacteria; phylum Desulfobacterota; class Binatia; order UBA12015; family UBA12015; genus DATCMB01. The sequence continues at coordinate 654 of JBFMAS010000028.1, read as the reverse complement.
TGCGGGGGAATCCCGGTGACGAAGACGCAAGGAACCATCGGACAAACCCGGTGTCTTGCAGAGTTGCGCGATCGGTCGAGCGGATATTTCGGCACTTTTGCTGGCACCGGGCTTGCTCAGAGGCCCCGTCGACCGGGCGATCTACCGGATACCTCGAACCTGGCTCACGCACCCGAGCAAACTGACCTCTCCGCCCACATCGCAACCGTACCCTGAAGACTAGCCCCTGCGATCGCCCGGTCACGCTTCTCCTCCTGAGATCCTCCTCCCCGTGCTAGCTTGAGCGCCGGCGCATGGCCGAAGCCGCTCCAGCACGAGCCGCCGCGACGGGCGCACCGATCGTCTTCTTCGACGGCGCGTGCCCGCTGTGCAATCGCAGCGTCGCGTTCCTGGCGGCGCGCGACCGCCACGGCCGCCTGCGCTTCGCGCACCTGCAAGGACGCTTCGCGCAGGAGGCGCTCGACGCGACGCAGCGCGACGTCGGCCTCGACGGCACGGTGGTGCTGCTCGAGCCCGCGGAGGGCGGGCGCGTCAGCGTCCGCAGCGCGGCGGTGCTGCGCGCGCTGGCGTACGCGCGCCCGGGCTCGGCCTGGCTCGCCCGGATCGCCGGGGGTCCGCTGGTCGTCCGGCTGCTCGACCCGCTCTACCGCTTCG
>JBFMAS010000027.1:0-19608 GCA_040755575.1 Thermodesulfobacteriota bacterium | reverse complement strand
CGTCGCGGCGAGCAAGAGCCGGCGAACGGCGGCGAAGCAGGTCAGCGCGCGCAAGAGCACCAGCACGCGCGCCAGCAAGCCGACGAAGTCCAGCGTGCAGACGAAGACTCGCAGCCGTGCGTCCAAGGCCGCCGCCGCGACCTCGTCGCGTGCACGCTCGGCGGCCCGGAGCAGCGTCCAGCACGCCAAGCTCGAGAGCGCCGCGCGCTCACGCCGCTGAAGCGACGTGCCCTGAAAGCACAAATTTATTAGTGCCACGGCGGCGGCCCCGGCCGTGGCGCACCTTGACCTCCCGGCCGCGCTTGCCGTAGGTCTTCGGCCGGGTGGGTCGTCGCTTCTCGACGTTCCGGAAGTCGCTCCTCGCGCCGCTGGTCGTCGCCGTCACGAGCGTTCTCGCGTCGCCGCTCGCCACGCGCGGCGAGGAAGCGCTGTTCGACGCGGACCGCAGCGCGACCGATCTGACGGAGCTCACGCTCGAGGAGCTCATGGGCATCGAGGTCACCTCGGTGTCGCGCAAGGTCGAGAAGCGCAGCGAGGCGGCGTCCGCCGTCTACGTCCTCACCGCGGAGGACATCCGCCGCGCCGGCGTCACCAACATTCCGGACGCGTTGCGTCTCGTGCCCGGCGTGCAGGTCGCGCAGATCACCTCGAATCAGTGGGCCGTCGGGATCCGGGGCTTTGCGAGCCGGCTCGCCCGCTCGGTGCTGGTCCTGATCGACGGACGGAGCGTCTACGACCCGCTGTTCGCGGGCACGTACTGGGAGGTGCAGGACACTCTCCTCGACGACGTCGAGCGCATCGAGGTGATCCGTGGCCCGGGTGGCGCGGTATGGGGCGCGAACGCGGTCAACGGGGTGATCAACATCATCACCAAGAACGCGCGCGACACCCAGGGCGCGTTCTTGACGGGCGGCGGCGGCAACTACGAGCGTGGCTTCGCCGCCATCCGCTACGGCGACAGGCTCGGCGAGGACTTCTACTACCGCGGCTACGCGAAGCTCCTCGACCGTGCCCCGGGCTTCGACCGATCCGGCAACGACTTCGACGCGTGGTGGTTCGCCCAGCAGGGCTTCCGCATCGACTGGCTGGTGTCGCCGCGCGACACGCTGCAGATCCAGGGCGACGCCTATCTCGGCGAGCTCGGCCAGCGGGTCGGGATCGTCGAGTTCGAGCCGCCCTTCCTGCGCGTCGCCGACGAGGATGCGAAGGTCTCCGGGGCGGACCTGCTCGCGCGCTGGGGGCGCACGCTCGGCAGGGCTTCCGAGCTCGCGCTGCAGGTCTACTACGACAACACGTATCGGCGGGAGCCGAACTTCGCCGAGACGCGCAACACGTTCGACATCGACTTTCAGCATCGCATCGCGCTGCGCTGGCGGCAGGACTTCCAGTGGGGCCTCGAGTACCGCTTGACGGCGGACGACACGGGCTCCGTACCCGGCGTGGACTTCGTGCCGTCGTCGCGTGCGGACAATCTGTTCAGCGCCTTCCTCCAGGACGAGATCGAGCTGATCGACGGTCTGCGCCTGACGGTGGGGTCGAAGTTCGAGCACAACGACTACAGCGGCTTCGAGGTCCAGCCGAACGTCCGGCTGCTGTGGCTCGCCGACTCGCGGCAGAGCGTCTGGGGCGCGATCTCGCGAGCGGTGCGCACGCCGTCGCGCGTCGAGCACGACCTGCTCCTACTCTCTTCCGGCGTGTTCGCAGACCGCATCGCCGCGCTCGTCGGCGACTCGAGCTTCGACTCGGAGAAGGTGATCGCCTACGAGCTGGGCTACCGCGTGCAGGCCGCGGCGTCCGTGTTCGTCGGCGTGTCGGCCTTCATCAACGACTACGACGACCTGCTGACCTTCGACCTGGGACCGGAGGTCGAGGTCGGCGACCTGCCGCCGATCGTGCCGCTGATCTTCCGCAACGGGCTGCACGGCGAAACCTACGGCGTCGAGGTGACGGCCGACGCGGAGCCGATCGAGCGTCTGCGCGTGAGCGCCGCCTACTCCTATCTGGTGATCGACCTGCACGGGGATCCCGACCGGCCGGCTGACCAGTTCCTCGTCTTCCTCACCGACGGCTCGAGCCCGCAGCACCAGTTCAACGTACGGTCCACGTGGATCGTGCCCGACCTCGGCGAGGTCGACGGCGTGCTGCGCTACGTCGACCGCCTGCCGGCTCTCGACGTCGGCAGCTACGTGGGGCTCGACCTGCGGCTCTCGCGCCGTGTCGCGGAAGGCCTCGAGCTTTCGCTGATCGGCCGCAACCTCGTCGAGGCGCATCACCGCGAGTTCGCCGGTGGCACCGAGGTGGAGCGGAGCGGCTATCTGCAGGTGCGCGCGTGGTGGTAGCGCCCGCCCGCGGACGCGGCGCCGCACCGGCGGCGCTTGTGGTCCTCACCGGCCTGCTCGTCCTGCTCGGTGCCTGCTCGGAGGCCGCGCTCGGCGCGCCGCCGCAGGCCGCCGAGGAGGAGCTCAAGGCAGCGTTCCTGTTCAACTTCGCCAAGTACGTCGAGTGGCCCGCCGACATCGTCGCGGAGCGGCCATCGATCGATCTCTGCGTCCTCGGCGACGACCTGCTCCACGACGCGCTGCAGCAGACGCTGCGCGGCAAGGTCGTGCGCGACAAGCCGATCGGCATCCGCCGCCTCGCGTCCGCGCAGGGAGCCGCGGGGTGTCACGTCCTGTTCGTCGCCGGCGCGCATCACGACGACATGCCGGGGATCGTCGCGCTGGTGCAGCGTCACCACGTGCTGCTGGTCGGTGAAGGTCCGGAGTTCCTCGCCCACGGCGGCGCCATCGCCTTCGGCGTCGAGGACAACCGCCTGCGCTTCGACGTCGACGCCGACGCTGCATCGAGCGCCGGTCTGAAGCTCAGCTCGCAGCTCCTCAAGGTCGCGCGCCACGTGTCGCGAAGGGACGGAGGGAGCTAGCGGTGCGCTTCCGCGACCTGCCGATCCGCCGCAAGCTGCTGCTGTTCAACGTCGCGACCAGCGCCGCCGCGTTGCTCCTCGTTTGCATCGCGTTCGTGTTCTACGAGCTCGAGGCGTACCGGCGGGAGGTCCTGCAGCGGCTCGCGACGGAAGCGGACATGGTGAGCTACAACATCGTGTCGGCGCTGCTGTTCGACGACCAGGAGTCCGCGAGTGCGACGCTCGGCTCGTTCCGCGCCGACCCGATCGTGCTGGGCGCGGCCGTGTACGACGATCGCGGCGAGCCCTTCGTCGCGTTCTCCGTGCCGGGCGTCAGCCCGCCGAGGCTCGATCCCGAGATGAGGCGCGCGCCGGCCGGTCACGCGTTCCACAACGCGCGGCTGGTCGTCTTCCGCGCGATCGAATCCGAGGGGCAGCCGATCGGGACGGTCGTGGTCGTCGGCGACCTCACGGAGCTCAACCAGCGCCTGCTGTGGTACGTGGCGATCGCCGCGGCGGTGTTCCTCGGTGCGATCCTCGCCGCGCTCGCGATCTCGTGGCGCGCGCAGCGTGCGATCTCGCAGCCGATCCTGCACCTCGTCCGGACGGCGCGCGTGGTGTCCGCGCAGCGCGACTACTCGGTCCGCGCCCGTGCCGAGAGCGAGGACGAGATCGGTCTTCTGATCCGCACGTTCAACGACATGCTCGCCCAGATCCAGCAGCGCGACGACGAGCTCGCGGCCGCGCGCGACCAGGCGGAAGGCGCCAACCGCGCGAAGGACGAGTTCCTCGCCGTGGTGTCGCACGAGCTGCGCACTCCGCTCACGCCGATCCTCGCGTGGAGCAGCCTGCTGCGTCAGGGACGGCTCGACCCGGCCGCCATCCAACGGGCCATCGACATCATCGATCGCAACGCTCGCGTGCAGGCGCAGCTCATCAACGACCTGCTCGACGTGTCGCGGATCGTGTCGGGCAAGATGAAGCTCGACCTGCGGGCCATCGACGTGGGCGCGGTAATCGAGGCCGCGGTCGACTCGATCCGCCCGTCGGCGCTCGCGAAGCACGTGCAGCTCGAGGTCGCGCTCGCCCCGCACGCGCGTCCGGTCGCGGGCGACGCCGCGCGCCTGCAGCAGGTGTTCTGGAACCTGCTGTCGAACGCCGTCAAGTTCACGCCCGAGGGCGGCAGCGTCTCGGTCTCGCTCGCCGAGGTCGACGGCCGCGTCGAGGTCGCGGTGACCGACACCGGGGAGGGCATCGAGCCCGCGTTCCTGCCGTACGTGTTCGAGCGCTTCCGCCAGCAGGACGCCACGTCGACACGCGCGCACGGCGGCCTCGGCCTCGGGCTGTCGATCGTGCGGTACCTGACGGAGCTGCACGGCGGCAGCGTCGCGGTCGCGAGCGAAGGACCCGGGCGCGGCTCGACCTTCCGGGTCTCGTTGCCCGTCGTGGGCGGCCGTCCCGTGCGCGCCGCGCCGGCCGGCGCGGAGGTGCACGCCCCGCGCGGGGCCGCGACCGTGGTATCGCCGGGTCTGCGCGTCCTGCTGGTCGACGACGACCCGGACACGCTCGAGACGGTGGGCACCGTCCTCGCGACGGCGGGCGCGGAGGTGCGCACCGCGGCCTCGGCGTCGGAGGCGACCGACGTCTTCGAGCACTGGGTGCCGGACGTGCTGGTGTCCGACATCGGCATGCCGGGCGAGGACGGCTACAGCCTGATCCGCCGGCTGCGCTCGCTGCCGCAGGACCGCGGCGGACGTGTCCCGGCGGTCGCGCTCACCGCGTACGCGCGGAGCGAGGATCGCGTCAAGCTGCTCGCCGCGGGCTTCCAGATGCACCTCGCGAAGCCCGTCGACCAGGCAGAGCTCGTGGCGGTGGTGAACCGCCTCGCGGGCTCGGTACGCGAGAGCTCGAAGCCTGCGTGAGGTCAGGACAGCACGGTGCGCAGCTCATTGAGCCGTACGATGCGACGAGGCCCCGCCGCCGCGCCACCGACGGCGACGAACTCGATGCCCGCCGCCTCGGCGGCTTCGCGGTCGGTCGGCGAGTCGCCGACGTAGAGCGCCTGCTCGCGCTCGAGGCCGAAGTGCTCGAGGCAGCGCAGCAGCATGTCGGGCGCGGGCTTCGGGCGCGCGACGTCGTGCATGCCGACGACCAGGTCGAAGTGCGGCCCGAGCCCGAAGTGCTCGAGCAGATGCGGGATCGTCCCGCCGCGATTGGTCGCCATCGCCGTGCGACCGCGGCGTCGCAGCCACGCGAGCGTCTCGTACAGCTCGTCGACCGGCCGCATGAGGTGGAGGAACGGTGTGTAGTCGAGCTGGCGCGCGACCTCGCGTGCGGCCGCGTGCTGCTCCGCATCGTGCGCAAAGAGGCGCGCGATCAGCTCCGGGCTGCCCATCCAGTGCGCGAGCCGCTCGCCCTCGGCGTCGAGCGGCGGCAGGCCCATGCGCTCGAGGATCGCGTTGTAGAAGGCGACGTTCGAGGCGGACGAGTCGAACAGCACTCCGTCGCAGTCGAGGATGACGAGCGACGGCGAGCGGGAAGCGCTCATCCCGCCCCCGCCTCGCGTGCGAGGCCGACGAGCTTCCGCCAGCGCTCGAGCCTGGCTGCGCGCCCGTCCGCCGTCAGCCGCGGCTCGTAGACCCGGGCCACCGCGAAGCGCGCCGCGACGTCGTCGTCGCGCCACAGGCCGACGGCTCGCCCGGCGAGGAGAGCCGCACCGAGGGCCGCGGACTCGAGGACCGCCGGCCGCTCGACCGGGACGCCGACCGCGTCGGCGAGCAGCTCGAGCAAGAGCCCGTTCGCCGCGGCGCCGCCGTCGACGCGCAGCGCGCGCGGCGGCGCGGGCGTGCTCTCGGTGAGCGCGATGAAGGTCTCGCCGCAGCGCCAGGCGACGCCCTCCAGCACGGCGCGCGCGATGTGCGCCCGCGTCGAGGCGCGCGACAGGCCCCCGATCATGCCGCGCGCGTTGGCGTCGAGGTGCGGCGTGCCGAGGCCCTGCAGGGCCGGGATCGCCCAGACGCCGTCGCTCGAGGCGACCGAGCGCGCGAGCGGCTCGAGCTGATCCAGCGACTCGACGAGCCCGAGGCCGTCACGCAGCCACTGTGCCGCGGCCCCGGCGGTGATCGTGTTGCCCTCGAAGCAGAAGCTGCGCGCACCGTCGAGCGACCACAGCACGAGCGGATACGCGCCCGGTCCCGGTGCCGCGAGAGACGCGCCGGCGTTCAGATCCATCATGCCGGACGTGCCGAGGCTCAGCTTGACGCTGCCCGGCGTCTGGCAGGCGAGGCCGTACATCGCGGCCTGCTGATCGCCGGCGAGCGCGGCAACCGGCACGGCCGCACCGAACAGGTCACGCCGGGTCTTGCCGACGACGGCGCTCGAGTCGCAGAAGCCGGGCAGGGTCGCGCGGTCGAGGCCGAACGCGGCGATCGCGCGCTCGTCGTAGCGTCCCGCGAGGAAGTCGTAGAGGCCGCTCACCGAGTGGTTCGAGTGGTCGCTCACGTGCGCGCTGCCGGTGAGCCAGTGCGCGAGCCAGCAGTCGACCGTGCCGAGCAGGAAGCTGCGCGCCGCGCGCCCTCCTGCGTGCTGGCGCACGAGCCACTCGTACTTGCTCGCCGCGGTGTACGGCGAGGCGAAGACGCCCTCCCGCATGAGCTGCTCGCAGCGCTCGCGGGTGCGCTGGTCCTGCCACGCGACCACCGGCCCGAGCGGCTCGCCGCCGGGCTCGAACAGCACCGCCGAGCCGCGCTGGTTCGTGACGCCGACCGCGGCGACGTCGCCCGGCCGGACGCCGGCCTCGGCGAGGCCACGCCCGATCACCTCGCGGGTCGAGGCGAGGATCTCGCGCGGGTCCTGCTCGACCCAGCCGGGCCGCGGGTAGCGTTGCGCGATCTCGCGATACGCGAGGCCGGCGATGCGGCCTCGCTCGTCGACCACGGCGGCGCGCACCCCGGTCGTGCCTTCGTCGATGCCGAGCGTGAAGTGGCCGGAGGACATCCGGCACACCGTGCCGTGCGCTTGCCCGCTGCGCAACCTTTGTTGCACGTCCCGGGTCGCGGCATATGATCCGGGCGCCGGAAACCAATCCGGGGGACGGAGGACGCATGCCGATCGAGGAAGGAAAGGCCGCACCGGCGTTCACGCTGAAGGACCAGGACGGCGCCCCGGTCTCGCTCGCCGAGTTCAAGGGCAAGCAGAACGTGGTGCTCTACTTCTACCCGAAGGACGACACGCCGGGGTGCACCAAGGAGGCATGCGGCTTCCGCGACTTCAACAAGGAGCTCGCGAAGCTCGGCACCGCCGTGCTCGGCGTGAGCGCCGACAGCGGCGACTCGCACAAGAAGTTCATCGCCAAGTACAAGCTGTCGTTCCCGCTGCTGTCGGACCCGGACCGCAAGGTGATGACGCAGTACGGTGCCTACGGCGAGAAGATGATGTACGGCAAGAAGACGGTCGGCGTGATCCGCTCGACGGTGCTGATCGGCAAGGACGGCAAGGTGAAGAAGCACTGGGCGAGGGTGGCGAACGCCGAGAAGCACCCGGAGCAGGTGCTCGCGGCCGTCAAGGAGCTGGGAAGCTGACCATGGCGCTCGACGATTTCCGGCGCGAGGTGCGCGGCTGGCTCGAGGCGAACGCACCCGCGATCGCATACGAGCCGGTCTCGTCCACAGAGGACCTGTGCTGGGGCGGCAGGAAGACCAAGTACGATCCCGGCGTCAAGCAGTGGCTCGACGTCATGGCGAGCCGGGGCTGGACGGCCCCGACCTGGCCCAGGGAGTACGGCGGTGGCGGTCTCGACAAGAACGAGGCTCGCGTGCTCGCGCAGGAGATGGCGAGCCTCGGGCTGCGCCCGCCGCTGATCGGCTTCGGCCTGTCGATGATCGGGCCGCTGCTCCTGCAGGAGGGCTCCGAGGAGCTCAGGCGCGAGCATCTGCCGCCGATCGTCCGCGGCGAGATCCGCTGGTGCCAGGGCTACTCCGAGCCCGGCGCCGGCTCCGACCTCGCCAGCCTGCAGACCCGTGCGGTCGTCGACGGCGACGACTTCGTCCTCAACGGCCAGAAGGTGTGGACCTCCTACGCCGACAAGGCGGACTGGATGTTCATCCTGGTGCGCACCGATCCCGACGCGCCGAAGCACGAGGGCATCACGTTCCTGCTGATGGACATGTCGACGCCGGGCGTGACGGTGCGGCCGATCCGGCTGATCAGCGGCGCCTCGCCGTTCTGCGAGACCTTCCTCAGCGACGTCCGCGTGCCGCGGCGCAACGTCGTCGGGCGGGTCAACGGCGGCTGGGCGATGGCCAAGGCGCTGCTCGGCCACGAGCGCACCATGATCGCGGGCATGGGCGCGTCGGACCGCACGACGACCGACTCGCTGCCGGACCACGCGCGCCGCTACCTCGGCGAGCGCGACGGCAAGCTCGCCGACCCCGTGCTGCGCGACCGCATCGCCCAGGTCGAGGTCGACCGCAAGTGCTTCGAGCTGACCCTCGCCCGCTCGCGCGACGGGATGAAGGCCGGCCACAAGCCCGGCCCCGAGACGTCGATCTTCAAGCTCTACGGCACCGAGCTCAACCAGCGGCGCCGCGAGCTGATGGTGCAGATCGCCGGTCCGCAGGGGCTCGGCTGGGAGGGCGACGGCTTCGGCGAGGACGAGCTGCGCGTCACCCGCGACTGGCTGCGCTCGCGGGGCAACTCGATCGAGGGCGGCACCTCCGAGGTGCAGCTCAACATCATCGCCAAGCGGGTGCTCGGCCTGCCGGATTGAGGCGGCGTCCGCTCGTGTGATCAGTCCAGGCGGCGCTCGAGGAACCAGGTGCGGCGAGCGCCGGCGCCGATGTCGGCGTCGGCGAAGCCGACGCTCCGGTAGAGCGCCTGCGCGGCGACGTTGTCCTCCAGCACCTCGAGCGTGAGCTTGACGCAGCCGAGCTCGCGCGCCCGTGCCTCGACGCGCCCGAGCAGCCCGCGCGCGACGCCGCGCCGCCGGTGCTGCGGCAGGACGGCGAGGTCGTGCACGTTCAGCAGCGGGCGCGCGGCGAAGGTGGAGAAGCCGACGAAGCACACCGCCACGCCAGCCGGCTCGTCGCCGGCATAGGCGAGGAACACGACGCAGCCCGGGTGCGCGTGCAGGCCGGGAACGATGCGGTCGATCACCTCCTGCGGCAGGCCCGCGCCGGAGCCCATCGGGTCGCGCGCGTAGGCGTCGATCAGCTCGCGCACTGCGATGCGGTGCAGCGGGTGTTCGAGGTCCGCTTCGACGTAGGCGTACTCCACCTCGCGCCCCGTAGCACGCTGCGCCGTCCCCGCGCGACGAAGGCGGCCCGTGCGCGGCGGTTGACTTAGCCAAACAGTTGTTTCAAACAGACGTTTCGTGGCTACGCGGGGAGACCGCCGCACGAGGCAGCGCCTGCTCGGCGCCGCGAGCGAGCTGTTCGCGGCGACCGGCTTCCACGGCGCCAAGGTGCGCGACATCGCGCGCCGCGCGGGCGCGAACCTGGCGGCCGCGAACTACCACTTCGGCTCGAAGGAGGCGCTCTACCTCGAGGTGCTGCGCACCCACTTCGCGGAGATCCGCGCGCGTCTCTCGGCCGAGGCTCGCTTGCCCGACAAGGCGGCGCTGGCCCGCATGTCGCGAGCGCAGCTCGAGGCGCTCGCGCGCATGCGCCTGCAGACGATGCTCGACATCCTGGTCGGTCCGCCCCCCGGGATCTACGGCCGCCTCATCCAGCGCGAGATGTGCGATCCGAGCGCGGCGCTGCCGCACATCGTCGACGAGTTCATCCGGCCGAACCTCGAGGAGATGCGGCTCGTGTTCCGGGCGCTCTACCCCTCGCTCACCGCCGCGGAAGTCGACCGCTGCTCGTTCAGCATGGTCGGGCAGGTGATGTTCTACCACGTGATGCGGCCCGCGGTGCTGCGCTTCCTGGGCCGCGACGAGTACGGCCGCGGCTTCACGCGTCAGCTCGCGGAGCACATCTTCGACTTCTCGCTCGGCGGCATGGAGCGTCTCGCGAGCAGGCGGCGGAGGGTGCGCCGTGCGAGCTGACCGTGGCCCCGGCGCGCGCGCCGGCACCGCGTTGCTCGTTCTGCTGGCGGCGGGGTGCGCGTCGTTCACGCGTCCCGAGGGCGACGGCGGCTGGAGCGAGGCGCGGCGGCGTGAGGAGATGGCGCGCCTGCAGGCCGCGGCCGGCGTCTCGGCGCCGGCCGAAGCCGTCGCGACCGAGGACGGCGCCGCGACTCACGCCGTCGCCGGTGAGCCGCGCGCCGGCGCCTCGCCGATGTTCCCGCCGGGGCCGGCGCAGGCCGACACCCTGGACCTGGCGCGCGCGCTCGAGCTCGCGGCGCGCGGCAACCGGCGCATCGCCGAGGCGCGACTCGGGCTCGACGCGACCGCCGAGCGCGTCGCCGAGGTGCGCGGGCGCTTCCTGCCGGCGACCAACGCTCAGGCGCGCTACACCTGGTACAGCAGCGCACAGACGACCAACGTCGAGTTCCCGCTGGACCTGCTGCCGCCCGGCGTCGCCATCCCCGAGGTCAAGGTGCGCGACGCCGAGGCCGGCACGGTGAACGCGACGATCGACCTCCCGCTCGACCTGACGGGCGAGCTGCGCCACACCCTCGCCGCAGCCCAGGCGGGATACCGCGGCGAGCAGGCGCGCGTGTGGGCGACGACGCTCGAGGAGCAGCTCGCGGTGGTGCAGGGCTACTTCGACCTCCTCGAGGCGCGCCGCCTGCGCGTCGTCACCGAGCAGACGATCGAGGTCTACCGCTCGCAGCTCGGCATCGCGCGCAGCCGCTTCGACCAGGGACGCCTCACCAAGAACGACCTGCTCACCGTCGAGGTGGCGCTGCAGACTGCGCAGCAGGCGCTGCTCACGCGCGACCTCGCGATCGAGCAGGCGCGCTGGGTCTTCAACCGCACGATAGGCGCCGACGTCGACGCGCGCGCCGATCTCGCCGACGTCCGCACGCCGCCGGACGTCCCGACCGTCGAGCGTGCGCTCGAGCTGACCTGGGAGCGCAACCCGATCCTGCTCGCACTGCTCGAGGAGCAGCAGCGGCTCGAGGAGACCGTCACTGCGCTCGAGCGGTCGCGGCTGCCGCGGTTCGGGGCGGGCGGCGCGATGGACTACTCGTCGAGCGACATCCTGACCCCGCCGCAGATCGGCTCCGGCTTCCTCGGCTTCAGCTGGGACCTGGGAACGGATCTGCGGCGCGAGGCGCGCATCGCGGAGGCGCGCATCGAAGCCGAGCGCAACGAGGTCACGATGCAGCGCCAGCTCCGCGAGCTCGAGGCCGCCGTACGTACGGCGCACCTCGCGACCGCCGAGCGGCTCGCCGCCTACGCGACCGCGCAGGCGGCGCTCGGTCAGGCCGAGGAGAACCTTCGCATCCGCGAGCAGCAGTTCGACGTCGGCCGGGCGCAGAGCGACGACGTCCTGATCGCGGAGCGTCTCCTCGCGGAGCAGCGTGCGACGCTCGCGACGGCGCTCTATCAGGCGCACACGCGTCGCGCGGGTCTGCAGCGCTTGATGGGTTTGCCGCTCGAGGAGCTGGCGGCCGTTGCGAGGAGTAGCTGATGAGACGAGGCGTCGTCGCTGCGGTCGTCGTGCTGGCCGTCGCGATCGCGGCCGCGGTGTGGTGGGCGCGCCGCGACGGCGGCGAGGTGTACTACACGGGCTTCGTCGAGGGCGAGGAGCGGATCGTGCGGAGCGAGGTCACCGGCCGCGTTCTCGAGGTGGCGTTCGGCGAGGGGGACGTGGTGCCTCCCGAAGCGGTCGTCGCGCGCCTCGACGAGAGGGACGTCGAGGCGCGCATCGTCGCGAAGCGGCACGAGCTCGAGATGACCAAGGCGGACGTACGCTCGCAGGAGGAGCGGATCCAGCTCGTCGAGAGCACGTGGAAGACGGGCGTCGACGCACGTCGCGCCGAGGTCGGGCAGGCGGAGTCCGCGCTCACGCTGGCGGAGCGCACGTTCGCGCGCGAGGCCGAGCTGGTGAAGACGGGCGCCAGCACGGCGCAGCTCCTCGACGAGGCGCGCTCGCACCGGGACCAGGCACGCGCCGCTCTGGCCCGTGCGAAGGACCTGCTCGCGCAGGCCGAGGCCGAGGAGCGCAGCATCGCCGTCAACCGGGCGCAGCTCGCCATGCTGCGCGAGCGCGCGAAGCTGATCCAGGCGCAGATCGCGGAGCTCGAGCTGACGCGCGCCAAGCACCAAATCCGGGCACCGGCGGTGGAGACCGTGGTGCAGACGCAGTTCGTCTGGCCCGGTGAGCTGGCCCAGCCGGGCACGCCGGTCGTCGCGGTGCTCGACCCCCTCGACAAGTACGTGCAGATCTACCTGCCGGTCGCGGCGATGGCGGACGTGCACCTCGGTCAAGCAGTCGAGATCGAGCTCGACAGCATGCCCGACCGCCGCATCCCGGGCGAGATCAGCTTCATCGCCGACCAGGCGAACTTCACGCCGGAGAAGATCGAGACCCGCGGCGACCGGGTCGGGCAGGTGTACCGCGCGAAGGTCCGCATCCTCGAGGGCGCGGCGTCGCTGAAGCCCGGCACCGAGGGCAACGTGTACGTGCTCCCGCAGGCGAGCGAGAGCCGTGCGGCGCGGCGCTGAGGACCCGCGTGACCGAGGCAGCGCCGACCATTCGTCTTCGCCGGCTGGTCAAGCACTACGGACAGCGGGTGGCGCTGCGCGGTATCGACCTCGACGTTTCCGGGCCGCAGATCCTCGGCATCGTCGGGCCCGACGGCGCCGGCAAGACGACGCTGCTGCGCACGCTGGCCGGGCTGCTCGAGGTCGAGGCGCAGGAGGCGTCGGTGCTCGGCGTCGACCTGCGCGGCGACGTCACCGCGCTCAAGGAGAGCATCGGCTACGTGCCCCAGCTGTTCAGCCTCTATCGCGAGCTGACGGTGCTGGAGAACATGAACGTCGTCGCGCGCCTGCATGCGCTCGACCGCGACGAGCTCGAGCGTCGCGCCCTGCCGCTCCTCGAGCGCGCCGGTCTCGCGCCGTTCACCGGCCGCCAGGCCGGCAACCTGTCGGGCGGCATGAAGCAGAAGCTGGCCGTCGCCTGCGCGCTGCTGCCACAGCCGAGGCTGCTGATCCTCGACGAGCCGACCGCGGGCGTCGACGTCGTCGCGCGCGACGACATCTGGAAGGTCCTGCACGAGCGCAAGCACGAGGTGCTGATCCTGATCAGCACCAGCTACCTGGAGGAGGTCGCGAGCTGCGACCGCGTGGTCTACCTCGACGAGGGCCGCGTCGTCGGCGTCGGCACGCCCCAGGAGCTGTGCGACGCGGTGCCGCTCGAGCTCTATCGCGCCTGGGGCGAGAACCCCCGCGCGATCGTGCAGGCGGCCCGCGCGCTGCCGTACGTCGACCAGGTGCGCGCGCACGGCCGCCACGCGCGGATCGAGGTCCGGCGCGACCGCTCGCCCGGCGCGGACCGCGTGCTGCGCGACCTCTGGGCGCTGCGCGAGCACGGCGTAGCGCTCGCCGAGCAGGTGCCGGTCGACATCGAGTCGATGCTGCTCGCGCTGTCGCGCGACGGGCTCGCCGCGGCGTCCGGGGGAGCCGCATGAGCGACGCCGACGTCATCATCCGCGCCGACAAGCTCGGCAAGCGCTTCGGCGACTTCGTCGCGGTCGATCGCGTGTCGCTGCGCGTCGAGCGCGGCTCGATCTTCGCGTTCCTCGGCGCCAACGGCTCGGGCAAGAGCACGACCATCCGCATGCTGATCGGAATCCTCGAGCCGAGCGAAGGGCAGATCGAGGTCGACGGCATCGACGTCATCCGCCACCCGCGTCGCGTCCGCGACCACATCGGCTACATGGGTCAGAAGGTGAGCCTCTACCAGGGGCTGTCGCTGCGCGAGAACGTCGAATTCTACGCCGGTCTCTACGGCCTCACGCAGGCGCAGCTCCAGGAGCGCTGGGGTGCCCTGCGCGAGCGCTTCTCGCTCGGCGAGGCGGAGCACGAGAAGCCCGAGGACCTGCCTGCGGGCGTGCGCCAGCGGGCGGGCCTCGCGCTCAGCACGTTGCACCGCCCGCGCGTCCTGTTCCTCGACGAGCCCACCGCCGGCGTCGACGTGCACAATCGCGCGCTGTTCTGGGACCTGATCCGCGACGAGGCCGAGGCGGGCGTCACGGTGTTCGTTACCACGCACTTCCTCGAGGAGGCGGACTACTGCGACTGGATCTCGTTCATCGACTCCGGCCGGCTCGTCGCCGACGCGTCGCCCGCCGAGCTGCGCCGTCGCTTCTCGCCGGGCTACGCGGTGCGCGTCGAGCTCGCGCATCCCGAGCGCGAGCGCGAGCTGCTGCTGCGGGCGCTCGCCGAGCGCCGCGTCGGGGCGGAGGCGTCGCCGGCGGGCGTCGTCGTGCGCGTGGGCGAGCTCGACGCCGGTACGCTCCATGCCCTGCGTGATGCCGTCGCGACGATGCCTGGCGCGCGGGTCGCGGTCGCGCAGCCGGAGATGACGGACGTCTTCCGGGTGCTGATGCGCGACGCCGTCGAGGCGCGGGAGGCGGCATGAGCGCGCGCCGGCTCTGGGTGCTGGTGCGCCGCGAGGCTCTCGCGACGCTGCGCGACCCGTTCACCGTCTCGATCCTCATCCTGGTGCCGCTGATGGCCCTGCTGCTGTTCGGCAAGATCCTGACCACGGACGTCAAGGAGCTCGACCTCGGCGTCATCGACGCGAGCCAGAGCGTCGCGAGCCGTCGGCTGCTCGCCGACCTCGCGGCGCAGGGGACCTTCGTGCCGATCCCGTTCGCGACGCGGGCCGCGATGGACACGGCGATGATCGCCGGCGAGATCGGCGCCGGCATCGTGATCCCGCCCGATTTCGACCGGCGGCTCCTGCACCACGAGGCAGGGGGACCGCCGCCGGAGGTCCGCGTCGTCTACGACGGTGGCGAGGTGGTCCTGGCCGGCAACACGGAGGCGTTCCTGTCGGCGATCGCGACCGCCACCGGGGGAAGCCTGCTCGGCGAGGCGGGTGCGCCGCCGCGCGCGGCACCTTCGGCCGACGGCGGGGTCACGGTCGTGCCGGTCGCGCTGTTCAACCCGACGCTCGACGGCACGCCGTACATGGTGAGCGGCACGTTCGGCTTCGTGCTGAGCTTCGCGACCACGCTGATCATCGCCGTGTCGATCGTCAACGAGCGCTTCGCCGGCACCTTCGAGCAGCTCCAGGTGACCCCTGCGACCTCGGTCGAGATCCTGCTCGGCAAGATCCTGCCGCTCGGCGCCGTGTTCTCGGCCGACGTCGTGCTGATGATGCTGCTGGCGGGCTTCCTGCTCGGCGTCTGGCCGGCGGGCAGCGCGCTGTTCTTCATCGTCATCTCGACTTTCTACTTGATGGTGTCGCTGTCGCTCGGCGTGATCTTCTCCGCGACCTCGAAGACGGCGGCGGAGGCGGTCTCGAAGACGATCCTCGCGAGCCAGCCGCTGATCCTGCTGTCGGGCTTCGCGGTGCCGGCCCGCAACATGCCGCTGCCGTTCCGCTTCGTCTCCGAGCTGATCCCGGCGACGCACTACATCCGCGTGAGCCGTGCGATCTACCTCCGCGGCGAGGGGCCGCTGGTCCTCGCGGACGAGCTCGCGATCATCGTCGGCATGGGCCTCGTCCTCACCTTCGTCGCGCTGCGCGCGATCGGGAGGCGGCAATGAGCGGGCTCGCGCGGCGTGCGCGGCGTTTCGTGTCGAACGTGCTGGCGATCGCCTACAAGGAGGCGTCGCTCATGCGGCACGACGCCGTGGTCGTGCAGAACGTGCTCATGCAGCCGATCGTGCTGCTGGTCGTGATGGGGTTCGCCCTGCGCTTCACGCCGCAGGACGTGCCGTGGGCGGTGCTCGACCGCAGCGCGACCGCCGCCTCCCGCCGCCTGATCGCCGACATCCAGACGAGCGGCTACTTCACGCCGCCGGTCGCGATCTCGAGCTACCGCGAGGGACGCACGCTCCTGAAGCGTGGCGCCGCGATCGCCGTGCTGGTCGTGCCGGAGGATTTCCGGCGCGAGATCGAGCGCGGCCGGCCGAGCGTCCAGCTCCTGCTCGACGGCACCGATCCGCTCACCGCGGCGCGCGTCGGCGGCTACGTGGCGCAGATCGCGGCGCGCTTCCAGGCCGGCGACGCCCCGCCGGACCGCGAGCGTGCCGGCGAGCCGCCGAGCAGCGGCCCCGGACGTGCTCCGCCGATCGAGCTGCGCGAGGAGTTCCGCTACAACCCGACGCTGCGCGACGTCAACTTCTACCTCTCCGCCCTCGCCGGCTTCCTGCTCACCAACATCTGCCTCGGCGCGGCGAGCCTCGGGCTGGTCGCGGAGAAGGAGAACGGGACGTACGAGCAGATGCTCGCACAGCCGGCGACGGCGCTGCAGATCGTCCTCGGCAAGCTTCTGCCGAACGTCGTCATCAGCTACGTCGCGCTGACCATCGGCATGGTAGGCGCCGGCCTGCTGCACGGCTACTGGCCGAAGGGCAACGTGCTCGTCTTCTACGCCACCACCCTGCCCTTCATCCTCGCGACGCTCGGCATCGGCGTGTTCGTCTCGGCGCTCGCGCGCACCTCGGCCCAGGCGGTCTTCATCTCGGTGTTCTTCATCATGCCGTCGTTCGTGCTGTCCGGCTCGATGCTGCCCTACGCGCTGATGCCGCACGGCGTACGCGAGGTGGGCGCGCTGTTCCCGCTGCGCTGGTACCAGATCCTGTCGCGGCGCATCATCGAGCGCGGCGCCGGCTTCGCCGAGGTCCTCGTGCCGACGCTGGTGCTGCTCGCGCTGTTCCTCGCGATCCTGGTGGGCATCCGCTGGCGCATGAAGCCACGCCTCGCGTGACCCTCGCCGTTTTCGTTTGCACCCGGGTTTGTAGAACTCACGCGTTGCATCGCGTCGTGCCGCGCGATTCCCGCCGTCCGGCTCGGGCATGCGCGTTGCTCGACTGCGCGTTGACTGCCCGAGGTTTCGACGATGCGCATTGCTCAGATCGCTCCGCTGTACGAGTCGGTTCCACCACGCTTCTACGGCGGCACCGAGCGCATCGTTTCCTTCCTCACCGAGGAGCTGGTCGCGATGGGACACCGCGTGACCCTGTTCGCGTCCGGCGACTCGCGTACGCACGCCCACCTCGTGTGCGGATGCCCTGAGGCGCTGCGGCTGCGCGGCGACGTACTCGACCCGATCGCGCACCACGTGGCACACCTCCGCCGCGTGATGGACCACGCGCGCGAGTTCGACGTCATCCACAACCACATGGACTACCTCGGCTTCCCGCTCGCAGCGGCGTCGCTGCGACCGGTGGTCACGACGCTGCACGGGCGGCTCGACATCCCCGATCTGGTCCCGGTGTTCGACGCGTTCCCGGAGGTCGAGCTGCTGTCGATCAGCGACGCGCAGCGCGAGCCGCTGCCCGGCGTGCGCTTCCGCTCGACGGTGCAGCACGGCCTGCCGCGCGACCTGCTGCGTGCGGGCGACGGCAGCGGCGGCTATCTCGCGTTCCTCGGCCGCATGTCGCCCGAGAAGCGTCCCGACGCCGCGATCCGCATCGCCAGGCGCGTCGGCATGCCGCTGCGCATGGCGGCCAAGGTCGACGACGCGGACAAGGAGTTCTTCGACGCGGTCGTCCGCCCGCTGCTCGACACCTCGCTGATCGAGTTCGTCGGCGAGATCGACGACGCGCACAAGGAGCAGTTCCTCGGCGAGGCGCGCGCCCTGGTCATGCCGATCGACTGGCCCGAGCCATTCGGCATCGTCATGATCGAGGCGCTCGCATGCGGTACGCCGGTCGTGGCGCGAGTCTGCGGGTCGGTCCCGGAGATCATCGACGACGGCGTGACCGGCTTCGTGTGCGCGAACGAGGACGAGATGGCGCGCGCCGTGTCACGCATCGACGAGATCGAGCGACGGCGGTGCCGCCTCGAGTTCGAGAGCCGGTTCACCGCCGCGCACATGGCACGCGCGTACGTGCGCGTCTACCACGACGTGCTGGGGAACTGGGAGCGCGGCGCGGCGTAGAGCGGTCCGTCGATCGTCAATCGACCATCAATCGACGCCGCGAGGACCGCGCGGCTCGTCGGCGTCGATGGCGTTCTCGCCGGAGCGGTCGTCCGCGTCGGGACGCCGCTCGTCGACCTCGTCGCCGGCGAGCGGATGCCCGCGGCCGAAGCTCTTGCTGGTCCGGCCCTCCGCGGCGTCGTCCTCCTCGCCGGTCGTACCGCCCGGCGCGACGTCCGTCTTCGGGGCAGCGCCGGTCGCCGGCGAGTTGACCCCGGAGCCGCCCGCCTGGGCGAGCGTCATGGCGCGGTCGGGGCACCCGGCCTCGCTCGCGTCGCTGCCGGCGAGCAGCACCGCCGCGGCGAGGCCGACGATGGTGCCGATCAGGGGACTGTTCATTACATCACCTGTTCCTCTCACCTCTTCTTCGCGCGGTTCGCCTTGCGCGTGCGCGCCGCCTTCTTCGCGGCCGCCGAGCGATCGGCCGCGCTGCGCCGCTTCGCCGCGCTGCGACCCTGGCGCGACAGGCTCTTGCGCGACGCGGCGCTCCTGCCCTCGCGCTTCAGCGCCCGCGAGGTCGCGCGCGAGCGCGTCTTCGACGCGGAGCGCTTGCGGCTCTGCCCTTTCTTGGTGTCGCGGGCCGCCTTCTTGCGGGTCGACGCCGACGTCGTGCCCTTCTTCGGTGTGCCCACCTTGACGCCGGCGCGACGCGCCTTCGACAGCCCGATCGCGATCGCCTGCTTCGTCGAGCGCGCGCCGTGCTTGCCCTGGCGCACGTGGTGGATCTCCTCGCGCACGTACTCGCCGGCCTGCGTCGAGCCGGACTTTCCTTGACGCTTCGCCTTCAGTGCCCGCTTCTTGGTCTTCTTCTCCGGCATGTCGAGCTCCCTTCCGGTCCCGCCCGCGCCGTTGCGTCGCGACGGGACGAGCGGCGTGCAACCGCGTTCTGCCACCCCGTCGGGATGCAAGATTCGGTGGCCGCCGCGCGACGCGAGAAACCGCGAGGTGCCGGACGTACGGCACGCCGTACTGCCCGACGTATGTAGACCTTACGTAACCTGCTTCCGGTTTCGGGATCTATTTCACCGTCACGACGCATGGCCCGGCGCTTGCAGCCGCCAGCCAGCCGGCGACGCCCGGCGGCATCGCTGCGCGAAGCCCGAGCGGACGGAGGCGGCGATGTCGGATACCAGCAACCCACCGGAGCTCTGGGCTCTCGTCCTCGCCGGCGGCGACGGCCGGCGGCTGCGCGCCCTGACGCAGCGTCTCGCGGGCCGGCCGATCCCGAAGCAGTACTGCCGGATCGCCGGCGACCGCTCGATGCTCGAGGCGACGCTCGACCGCATCGCGCCGCTCGTGCCGGCCGCGCGCACCCTGGTGATCGTCAACCGCGACCACCTCCACCTTGCGCGGCCCCAGCTCGCCGGGCTGCCGGCGGAGAACGTCCTCGTCCAGCCGTGCAACCGTGACACGGGTCCCGGTCTGCTGTGGAGCGTGCTCGCCGTCGAGCGGCGCGCGCCGGGGGCGCTCCTGGCCGTTCTGCCGAGCGATCACTTCGTGGCCGACGGCGCGGCGTTCCGCGCCTGCGTGCGCGGCGCAGGTCGTCGCCGACCTGCCGGGCAAGATCGGCCTGCTCGGCATCCGGCCCGAGGAGCCGTCGTCGGAGTATGGCTACGTGCTGCCCGCGTCGCCGCTGCACGCCAGCGCCTCGCTAC
>JBFMAS010000026.1:0-2451 GCA_040755575.1 Thermodesulfobacteriota bacterium | reverse complement strand
GAGCTGCGGCCGCTCGCGGCGCGCGAGCGCGCGTGCTCGACGTGCGTCCTCGCCGGCGGCGGCCTCGTCCTCGCGTGCGAAGCGCGCGCGGGCGAGGTCGCCGAGGCGGCGCGCACGCTGCACGATCTGGCGCATGCCGCGCCCTCGCCGAGCGCGCTCGCGATCTGCGCCACGGGGACGCCGCCGCCGGACCCCGACGCGCTCGCAGCCGCGCTCGGTGCGCCTCGCGCCGCGACGCCGCTGGTCGTGTCGTGGCTCGACGGCGGCGGCGCCGAGCTGCACTGGACCTTCGTGCCGCAGGACGGCGTCTACCGCTTCGAGCGCACGCTGCACGGGCTGCACCCGGCCAGCGCGTCGCGCCTCGGCCTCGCACGGCTCGCCGGGTTCTCGCTCGAGCGGCTGCCGGCGCCTCCCGGGCTGGCCGCCTTCCGCGGCACGAGCCGCGAGGTGGCGGGCGACGAGCGCGTGTTCGTCCTCGCCGAGGTGCGCGGTCGCTCCGCACGTCGCGGCGGCAGCGAAGCGGAGCACGCGGCCGCCTTCGAGCGCGTCTTCCACGAGGCGGCGCGGGTCCTGCGCGCGACGCTCGCGCGGCGCGACCCGGAGCGCCGGCTGCAGTGGAACCGCATCGTCGTCGCGGTCGTCCCCGAGGTCCGCCTGGGGCGCACGACGGCGGACGCGCTCGCGCGGCGGCTCGCGCCCGCGACGCACCGGCTCGGCATCGACCGCGTGCTGGTCCGGCTCGCGCTGCTCGACGGCGACGGCGCCGACGGCACCGTGCGCGAGCGCGAGCTCGTCGTCACCAACGTCACCGGCAGGCACCTCGAGGTCGCCGCACGCGCGGTGCGGACGACGCCGCTCGTCGCGGCGACCCGCTACGAGCGCAAGGTGGTCGAGGCGCGCCGCCGCCGCCTGGTCTATCCCTACGAGATCGTGCGGCTCCTGACCGAGGGCGACGGCGACGGCCTGCCGCGCGGCAGCTTCGAGGAGCACGACCTCGCGCCGGACGAAGCTGCGCCGCGCGCGGTGAGCGTCGCGGGGCGCCCGTTCGGCCTCAACCGGAGCGCGATCGTCTTCGGCGTCGTCCGCACGCCGACCGAGGAGGTCCCCGAGGGGCTGCGCCGCGTGCTCGTCCTGTCCGATCCGACGATCGACATGGGTGCGCTCGCAGCACCCGAGTGCGACCGCGTCTGCGCCGCGATCGATCTCGCGGAGCGGCTCGGGCTGCCGGTCGAGTGGGTGCCGATCTCGAGCGGCGCGCGCATCGCGATGGACAGCGGCACGGAGAACCTCGACGCGACGGCGCGCGTCGTGCGCCGCATCGTCGAGTTCACGCGGCGCGGCGGGGTGATCCACGTGATCGTCTACGGCGTCAACGTCGGGGCACAGAGCTACTGGAACGCGCTCGCGACGATGCTCCTGCACACGCGCGGCGCGCTCGTCATGACGGCGAATGCGGCGATGGTCCTGACGGGACGCAAGGCGCTCGAGGCGGCGGGGAGCGTGTCGGCCGAGGACGAGATCGCGATCGGCGGCTTCGAGCACGTGATGGGGCCGAACGGCGAGGCGCAGTACTACGCGCACGACCTGGTCGACGCCTTCCGCATCCTCTACCGGCACTACCGCTTCGCCTACGTCGTGCCCGGCGAGGAGCGGCCGCGGCGCGCACGTCGCGGCACGCCGCGCGAGCGGGGCGTCCTCGACGCGCCCTACCCCGCCGAGGACGCGCACGACTTCCGCACGGTCGGCGAGATCTTCGCCGACGCGTCGAACCCCGGGCGCAAGCGGCCGTTCGCGATGCGGCCCGTGATGGCGGCGCTGGTCGACGACCCGGCCGAGGCGCTCGAGCGCTGGGGCGCGTGGGCCGGGGCCGAGACCGCGATCGTCTGGGACGCGCACCTCGGCGGCGTGCCGCTCTGCCTGATCGGCATCGAGAGCCGCAGCGTCCCGCGCGACGGCTACCGTCCGTCCGACGGGCCGCCGTCGTGGACCGCGGCGACGCTGTTTCCGCTGTCGTCCAAGAAGATCGCGCGCGCGCTGCGCGCCGCGAGCGGCGTGCGGCCGGTCGTGATCCTCGCGAGCCTGTCCGGCTTCGACGGCTCGCCGGAGTCGCTGCGCGAGCTGCAGCTCGAGTACGGCGCCGAGATCGCACGCGCGGTGGTGGAGTTCCGCGGCCCCCTGCTGTTTCTCGTCGTGTCGCGCTACCACGGCGGCGCGTACGTCGTGTTCTCGAAGGCGCTGAACGACGGCCTGCGCGCTGCAGCGCTCGACGGGTCCTACGCGTCGGTCATCGGCGGGAGCGCCGCGGCCTCGGTCGTGCTCGGGCGCGAGGTGCGCGAGCTCGCCGCGGCGTCGCCGCTCGTGCGCGAGGCCGAGGCGGCGCTCGCGGCCGATCCGACGAGCGCCGCGCGCGCGGCCCTCGAGCGGGTCCGCGAGGCGGCGCTGCTCGAGGCG
>JBFMAS010000025.1:7463-11271 GCA_040755575.1 Thermodesulfobacteriota bacterium | reverse complement strand
CGACGAGCGCCGCGGCCTGGACGCAGACGAAGAGCGCCTCCGACATGACGGCCGACGTGGTGAGGAAGTGCATCAGGGGGTGCGCCACGGCGAGCAGGGCGAGCCCCGACGCGACGAACGGCGCCGTCGCGCGGCAGCGGAGGAAGTAGTGGCGGAGCAGCACCGCGCCCGCGAGCAGTGCCGCGACCGACACGCCCTTCAGCAGCCAGACGTTGCCCGGGAAGCTCGGCGCGACCGCGAACACGAGCGCGAGCAGCGCGGGGAAGCCGGGCGGATAGAACGGCAGGATCCCCGGCACGGGAGCGTTCGACAGCGTGAAGCCCTGCCCGCTCGCGAGCGAGCGCGCGAGCACGACGTACCAGCCGTCGTCGACGAACAGCCCGGCGACCTCGTCGATGCACGCGACGTACGCCGCCGCGAGCAATGCGAGGCAGGCGGCGAAGCGCAGACCCGGCGCCGCCGCGCGACGCCGTACGCGCGCCCCGGCGCGGGCCAGCGGGGCACGCTCCATGGAGACCGCTGGCGCTTGCGCCCTCAGGACCGGACGCTGTCCCAGACCATCGACGCCGGCGGCGCGTCGCCGAGCAGCTCGACGGGGCTGTGCTTGTCGATGTGGCCGATCAGCATGCGGTAGACGCCGTAGCCGACGAGCTCGCGCAGCCGCGGCGAGAAGCCGCGCGCGACCTCGCGCGGGATGCCGAGCTGCTGGTTCTCCTGCTGGCGGATCCAGCCCGCGCAGTAGTTCATCGCGATGCCGACACGGCGCTCGCTCGTGCGGTTCGCGCCGCCGCCGTGCCACAGGCTGCCGTGCCAGATCAGCACGCTGCCCTTCTTCATCTCGGCCGGGACGCTGTCGTAGTGCTTGCCGTAGATCGGCGAGTGGTCCCGCAGGTGCGAGCCGGGGATGATGCGCGTCGCGCCGTTCTCCTCGGTGAAGTCGGTCAGCGCCCACATGCTGTTGCACACGGTCGCGACGTGCGGCTTCGCGAGCGGCATGAGCTGGTCGTCGGCGTGGATCGGCTGCGCCGTCTCGTCGGGCCCGATCGCGATCGACGACAGCGACGACACCAGGCAGCCCTCGTCGAGCACGCCCTCGACGACCGGCAGGACGCTGTCGTGCACGGGCACCCGCTCCCAGAGCTTGCCGTGCACGAGCAGGTTGTAGACGCGCCAGGTGCGCGTGCCCTCGAACTCGTTGCGCGCCGGGCGGATGTCGAGCTCCTTCTCGAGGCGCAGCAGGTCGGCGGCGAGGGCGTCGACGAGGTCCGGCTCGAGCGCGTCCTCGACGATGGTGTAGCCGTCCTTCGCGATCCGCTGCAGGTGCGCGTTGATCTCGTCCGGCGTCAGCATGCCGAGGTCCTACCACACCCGCGCGACGTCGCGCACCGAAACGGCCGTGCGCCGTCCGAGCCAGACCTTCTCGAGCTCGGCGTAGGCGAGCACCAGCGAGCTCGCGGCGACGCACGTCAGCAGGTCCGCGGGGGCGAGCGGGCTCGTGCGCAGGAAGTCGCGCAGCACCGGCAGGTAGACCGCGCCGAGCTGCAGCGCGACCACGGCAGCGGACAGGGCGAGCATCGGCTTGTTCGAGCCGAGCCCCGCGTGCAGCAGCGAGTCCGCGCCGCTGCGCGTCCCGAGCGCCTGCCACACCTGGCAGAAGGCGAGCGTCGTGAACATCATGGTCTGCCAGTCCGGGTTGCCGGCGAGGAAGTGGACGGCGCCGAGCGTCACCGAGATCGCGGCGATGAGCGAGCCCATGCCGGCGATCTGCGCGACCCCTCCGCCGCCGAACATGCCGGCGCCGGGTGGGAACGGCTTGCGTCGCATGACGTCGCGCTCGGCGGGCTCGACGCCCAGGCCGATCCCGAGCAGGCCGTCGGTGAGGAGGTTCAGCCACAGGAGCTGCAGCGGCAGCAGCGGCGTCGGCATGCCGACAAGGACGCCGAGCAGCATGACCACCACCTTGCCGACGTTGCCCGCGAGGCTGAACCGCACGAACTTGCGCAGGTTGTCGAAGATGACGCGGCCCTCCTCCACCGCCGCGACGATGGTCGCGAAGTCGTCGTCCCGGAGCACCATGTTGGCCGCCTCCTTGGAGACGTCCGAGCCGGTGATGCCCATCGCGACGCCGATGTCCGCGCTCTTGAGGGCCGGTGCGTCGTTGACGCCGTCGCCGGTCATGGCGACGACGTGGCCGCGGCGCTTCAGCGCTTCGACGATGCGCAGCTTGTGCTCGGGCGACACGCGGGCGAACACCGGTACGCTTTCCACCATGCGGTCGAGCTCGGCGTCGCCGGTCGCCGCCAGGTCGGCGCCGGTCACGCCCCTGGCGCCGGCGTCCGCGATGCCGAGCTCGCGCGCGATGAACAGCGCGGTCAGCGGGTGGTCGCCGGTGATCATCACCGGCCGGATCCCGGCCTGCTTGCAGCGCGCGACCGCGTCGCGGGCCTCCGCGCGCGGCGGGTCGATGATGCCGGCGAGCCCGACGAAGGTCAGCTCGCGCTCGACGGCCGACGCATCGAGGACGGCCGGCAGCGGTTCGAGGGGACGCATCGCGACGCCGAGCACGCGCATGCCGTTCGCGGCGAGGTCGTGGACGGCCCGCTCGATGCGCGCGCGGTAGCCCTCGTCGAGCGGCTCGAGGCGGCCGTCGACCCAGACGTGCGACGAGAGCTCGAGCAGCCCGTCGACCGATCCCTTGGTCACCGCGAGGCGCGCGGCGGACGGGCACAGCGCGGTGACGAGCTCGCGAACCGCGCCCTGCCGGCTCGAGCCGAGATCGTGCACGGTGGTCATGCGCTTGCGCTCGGAGTCGAACGGGATCTCCGCGACGCGCGGCTTGCTCGCGTCGAGCTCGTCCTTCACGAGGCCGACCTTCGCCGCCGCCACGACCAGCGCGCCCTCGGTCGGGTCGCCGACCGCGTGCAGGAGCCCGTCGCCGTCCCCGTCCCGGTCCGAGGCGAGGCGTGCGTCGTTGCACAGCGCGCCGCCGATCAGCAGCAGCGCGAGCGATCCCTCCGGCGCGTCGTGCGCGGGCGAGCGCAGGTCGAGCCTCGCCCGGCCCTGCGCGGTCGTCTCCTCCTCGAGGTCGATGCGGTGCCCGGCCACGTCGAGCACGGTGACCGTCATGCGGTTCTCCGTGAGCGTCCCGGTCTTGTCCGAGCAGATGGTGGTCACCGAGCCGAGCGTTTCGACGGCGGGCAGCTTCCGGATCAGCGCGTTGCGCGCGAGCATGCGCCGCGCCCCGAGCGCGAGGGTGATGGTCACCACGGCGGGCAGCCCCTCGGGCACGACCGCGACCGCGACGCTGACCCCGGTGAGGAACACGTCGACCAGCGCCTCGCCGCGCACGAGGCCGACCGCGGAGATCGCGCCCGCGATCGCGACGCGGAGAGCGGCGAGCGTCCTTCCGACCTGGTCGAGCCGTCGCTGCAGCGGCGTCGGCTCGGACGGCGCCGCCTGCAGCAGGTGCGCGATCCTGCCGAGCTCGGTCCGCATGCCGGTCGCCACCACCACTCCGGCGCCGCGGCCGTAGGTCACCGTCGTCCCCATGTAGGCCATGTTGCGCCGATCGCCGAGCGCGAGCTCGCCCGCCGCGCGGATCTCGGCCGTGCTCTTCTCGACCGAGTCCGACTCGCCGGTCAGCGCCGCCTCCTGGGCGCGCAGGTTGGCCGACTCGAGCAGGCGGAGGTCGGCCGGCACGAGGTTGCCCGCCTCGAGCAGGACGACGTCCCCCGCGACGAGCTCGCGCGCCGGCAGCTCGCGGATGCGGCCCTCGCGCCGCACCCGAACGATCGGCACGGCGAGGCGC